>JBAWWJ010000047.1:0-39464 GCA_037146815.1 Planctomycetota bacterium | reverse complement strand
TGGACTGACACTATCTGGACTGACACTATCTGGACTGACACTATCTGGACTGACACTATCTGGACTGACATCGTGCTGAACTTTGAACAATCGCGGCGTGATTTTCTCTGTCGCTCCGGCGGCGGATTTGCCAGTGTGGCCTTGAGTGCGCTGCTGGCCGAGGAATCGCGAGCCAATCAGCTGCCGACACTCCCAATCGATCCGCTGAACCCGCTTGCCGAACGAGTGGCCCAGCTCGCGCCTCGTGCGAAGTCGGTCATCTTTCTGTTTCAGTACGGCGGACCCTCCACATTCGATCTACTGGACTACAAGCCGGAACTGCTGAAGCTGAATGGCAAACCGGTCCCGGAATCATTGAAGCGTCAGCCTGATCGAGTAGGGGGCGTCTTTAATCATTGCAAAGACGAGCTGATGGCCGGCCCCTGGAAATGGGCTCAACACGGTGAAAGCGGCCACTGGGTTTCGGAATTGCTGCCGCATACCGCACGACACATTGATGACCTCTGTCAGGTCCGCTCAATGTACAGTGAAAGCTCCAACCACGCTCCCGCAACGTATCTGATGAACACGGGCGCGATCCTGGGAGGCAAGCCGAGTCTCGGATCGTGGGTGACCTATGGACTTGGTTCCGCGAATCAGAACCTGCCGGGTTACGTATTGTTGTACAAGGTTGGCGGACTGGGGGGCTCAGCCAACTGGAGCAACGCGTTCCTTCCTGCCGCGTTTCAGGGTACGCAGTTTCGACACGAAGGCTCTCCTGTACTCAACCTGCAGCCTCCAGCGTCGCTGGCAGACGTGCAACGTTCCACGCTCGACTTTGCTCAAACGCTGAACCGCAAGCATGCGTCACTGCGTCCGGGTGTGCTCGATCTGGATGGACGCATCGCGTCCTATGAACTTGCTTACCGGATGCAGTCTGCGGCCCTCGATATCGGCGAATTGTCGTTGGAGACTCAGGCAACTCAGGAAAGTTACGGTTTGCAGGACGCGAATAAGGACAAAGCGTTATTTGGAAGAATGTGCCTGCTCTCACGCCGTCTCGTCGAAAAAGGGGTTCGCTTCGTCCAGTTGTATAACGCCGTCGACAAACTTGGCTGGGACGGGCACGACCATAACACGGAATTTCACAATCGGAATGCCGCTCAGACGGATCAGCCGATCGCCGCATTGCTCGCGGATCTCAAGCAACGCGGCCTGCTTGATTCCACGCTGGTCATCTGGGCCGGAGAATTCGGTCGGACACCGATGAAACAGGGAAACGATGGCCGCAATCATAACCCATACGGATTCACGATCTGGATGGCCGGTGGTGGCGTCAATGGAGGCAAAGTCATCGGTGCCACGGATGAAATCGGCCTGCGAGCCGTTGACGAACCACAATCCGTCAAAAATCTGCATGCCACAATTCTGACCGCATTAGGTCTTAGTCCGGATCACCTGTACTTTGAACACAACGGCCGACAGGAAAGACTGACAGGAGTCGCCCAGAGCTGGCGCACAATCCCAGGGGTGTTTTCGTAGAGCGAATGGGGACTCCGAAAACAAGAAGGAAACGCAGGGTCGCAAAGGTGCAGAGACGCAAGGTAAAAAGTGAATGCGGCATCTTCTTGCGCCTTTGCATTCTCTTTCTCTGCTCATCATCACCCTTCATCTGAGATTCATCCGTGTCTTGCGTGCACTCCGTGTCCCAACATCTACCTGTCAGGCCGGTGGCTGCGTGGACTGCCACCTTGGACTCGAATTCGCTACGATTACGGCAGTTCCATTTGATTGTGTCCATTCCGCCTGAAGGCTCTCAATATGTTTCGAACTCTCATTTGCTGCGTTGTCGCTCTGGCAAGTTCGACTCTTCAAGCAGACGACTGGCCGCAATGGATGGGCCCCGACCGAGACGGGGTCTGGCGTGAATCAGGGATTGTCGAATCTTTTCCCGCTGCGGGTTTGAAAGTGAAATGGCGAGTCCCCGTCAGTCTGGGCTATTCAGGTCCGGCAGTCGTTGGTGACCGGGTTTTCGTGACCGACTACGTTCGTGAATCGGGGGATATTGCCAATAGTCCTCGCGAACGGACGCAATTGTCAGGGCACGAGCGAATCCTCTGCCTGAACGCCACAGATGGGAAACAGATCTGGGAACACCGCGATAAGGTGACGTACAAGATTTCCTATCCTTCTGGACCACGTGTGACGCCGACTGTTTCCGGTGGAAAGGTCTACACGCTGGGGGCTGAAGGACGACTGGTCTGTCTGGATGCTGCCAAGGGAACGCTGGTCTGGGCCAAGGAATTGAAGCAGGAATACAAGACCGAAGCTCCGCTCTGGGGCTTTTGTGGTGCTCCGCTTGTCGATGGTCAGAAACTGATTTGCCTGGTCGGCGGGGCCGGTAGTGTCGCTGTCGCCTTCGATAAAGATACGGGGCGGGAACTTTGGAAAGCGTTGTCTGCGAAAGAGCCTGGGTATTGTCCTCCGTCAATCATTGAAGCGGCGGGACAGCGACAGTTGATCATCTGGAGTTCCGAATCGCTCAACAGTCTGAATCCGGAATCGGGTAGTGTTTACTGGACCCAGCCACTGAAACCCGATTACGGAATGTCGATCATGACACCTCGCAAGCACGGTGATCTGCTGTTTGCCAGTGGGATCGGCGGTGTCAGCGCGACATTCAAGTTGAATCAGTCCAAGCCGGGTGCCGAGGTTGTCTGGCGGGGAACGAACAAGACGTCCGTCTATGCGGCGAATACGACCCCGCTGATCGACGACGACGGCATCATTTACGGATCCGACTGCATGTCAGGCCAGTTTCGCGCGGTGAAGCTTGAGACTGGTGAACGGCTCTGGGATTCGTTTGCCCCGACAACCAATACCCGCCGTGGCAGTCACGGGACCGCGTTCATCGTGCGCAATGGCAATCGGTATTTCCTGTTCAGTGAAACCGGCGATTTGATCCTGGCGAAGCTGAGCGCGAAGAGTTACGACGAGATCAGCCGGTTTCATGTCGTCGATCCGACGGGTGAATGTTTCGGACGTGAAGTGGTCTGGTCTCACCCCGCATTCGCGAACAAATGCTGTTTCGCTCGCAACGACAAAGAGCTGGTCTGTGTATCGCTCGCGAAGTAATCGGATGCAGCGCGGATGTCACGTTCGTCATAATCGATACCATTGCTTCGTGAGTGGAAGTTGCCCCGCCGAAATCTGGTGAAAAACTGGTCGATTCGGGCGGCATGTTGAGAAATTGAAACTATGTTCTGAGAGTCGTTTCGATTTTCCGCTGGCTCACTACGTCGTGTGGTTGACGCCGAATCTGGCAAAAAGGACTCTCAGCAATGGTGGCACTCAAAACATTGGTCGTTGATGACTCTGGCGTGATGCGCAAGATGGTCATGAAGGGACTGACCGATTCCAAGCTTGCAGACTTCGAGTTTGTCGAAGCCGTCGATGGGCAGGATGCCTTAACGAAATTCGATCCGAAAGAAGTTGATATCGGATTCGTTGACTGGAACATGCCAAACATGACCGGTATCGAATTCGTTCGCGAAATCCGGAATCTTTACGGCGGCGGCATGGCCGGTTGTCCGCTCGTCATGGTCACCAGCGAAAAGACCATGGGTAAGATTGAAGAAGCTCTGGATGAAGCGGGTGCAGACGCTTTCATCTGCAAGCCGTTCACGGTCGAAGAGCTTCAGAGCAAACTGAAAAAAGTGGTCGAGCGGGCTGGCGTTCGTCGCGTCCGTCGCGAACGAGCACAAAAGCCTCAACCACAGGCCAGCGGCGGATTCCTCGCCAAACTGTTCAGCTAAAGCCGTTTTCTCGCGATGGCGATAAGCACCGGACGCAGTCACTACTGGCTGGGTTTGGTCGAGGTCTGTCCATCGCGTAGAAGCCCGATTCCGCCGAGAGACATTCGGTGGAGGCTCGAAGAATGAGTCATGGCGACTGTCTGTTTCAATGTGGCGTCGGATTTCTTTTCCATCTTTACCGCAGCAGGCCTTAGTGACATGAGTTCCACAGATTCACGTGATTTTGCAGGGGTTGTCGCCGAATCGGTCAAAGCATCCGTGGGCGTAACCTTTGAGTCGATCTTCGGGCAACCTCCGACTGTCGTTGAAGCCGATGCTTCGGCAGAACCTTGCGCACGGATGGCCAGTGTCATCTCGTTCTTCGGTTCACAACCGTGGTCGCTGACGCTGATCGTTCCCGAACAAACCGCAGTCGCCATGGCACTCAAATTCACCGGATTTGACGTTCCCTTCGACAGTTCCGACATGGGCGACGTTGTCGGTGAACTGACAAATGTCCTGGCAGGGCAGGTCGTTGCCGACTTACTCCGACGCAGTATCCAGGCACAGATGTCATTGCCAACTGTCGCACGTGGCAACGACGTTGAGATGCTGCGAGGCAAGGGGGCTGCGACACGGCACCTCGGATACACGTCGCCGCAAGGTCACTTCTGGTTTGAAGTCTGCACAGCATCCAACGTTCAGCGACTCTGCAGAACTCCGGGAACGGCAGCCTGATTGAGCAAATTCAGGCGACTCCGTCTCGCGTCGCCGAATTCGAAAGAATTCGGCGCGGTACGACTGCTCAAATGAGCCGCGTACGGAAAATAGCGTAGGGTGGGACAAGCTCTCTTCGAGCGCTGGCCCACCATCTTTGTTCCTGTGAATTGGGTTGTTGCTTGAATTGGTGGGCCGGCGCGGCGAAGCGCCGCTGGTCCCACCCTACTTTCTGCTCGATCCCTTGGGCAGTCAGCGCGTGAACCCAGGCACTCTCTGTTTCGTACACAGACCAGAACGCCGAGCAATATTCTCTTCGATGCCCGGCCAGACCGAACGGGAATTACTTTGCCTTTTTCGCTTTCGGCTCGCAGTGCTTCAGCGCGATCAGAACATAAGCTGTCCCCAGGTCGGGATTACCTTCGTACCAGCGGTCGTTCTTGTTCAACCAGGCACCGTTGTTCTGCTGCAGAGTGAACAGGTGCTCGGCCAATTCCTTCCGCCAGTCGTGCTCCTTCCCTTGGGCATCCTTGATGGTATCGAGATCCATCGTGGACAAGGTTTTGGCAAACATCTGGTGATAATACAGAACACCCTGTTGACCGAGTCCGGGGTTTTCTTCGACGGAATAAAACTTCGTGATCCACTCGATCGCCGCTTTCACTCGCGGATCTTCGGGTGTCAGCCCGGCGTAAATCATGCTCTTCAAGCCAGCATAGGTCATGCTGCCATAAGAGCGTAGACCACCGTTGGCCGTGTTACCCGCTTGCGAGTTTCCACCGGCAGCTGGGGTGTAATAGAACCCACCGTCGTTGACTAGTGTCGAAAACTTGGTGGTGTTGTGTTCGGTTTCCAGATTCTGACAGCGGGACAAGAACACGAGCGCTTTCTGAACTGCCGGATCATCCTTTTTTGCACCCGCCGCTTTCAAAGCGTCGAGAAAGAAGACCGTGTTGGAAAGATCGGGGCGATCCCCAGTTTTGCCGTAACCTGCACCACCATATTTCGGGTCTGTCTTGTCTGCCGATTCGGTGTCATCCCACTGCAACTTGCGAAGGTATTTGTCCGCCTTCGCAAGTGCCTCGGTGTACTTGCCATCTTTGTTGGCCTCGTGAATGGCCAGCATGGTGATCGAGGTTTCATAGTTTCCGTGATGACTCTTCGGGGAATAAATTCCGCCGTCAGGCTGGCTGAACGACATGAGGTGCTTCAACCCCTTGTCGACCGCAGGGTCTGTCGCTGGAACCCCGCTGAGCAGCAGCGAATAAATGACCAGGCCGGAAATCCCCGGAGATTCTGGCGAGGTCCAGCTTCCCCCCGTCCCCTGACTGGTTTTCAGAAAGTTGATCGCTCGCTCGCGAGCCTTGGCGAGTTCTTCCGGTTTAGGCCCGACCGTCTGAGCGTTTGACACACTCGTCCACGCCAGTGAGACCGAAACCAGCGTTACGAACCATGCTCGTGAAGTCCATCGCGACATGCTGCACCTGAGTGAAAAAAGTATCTGACCGATCCGATATAGGATACGAAGGTCGACGAAGTTTGTTAAGGAGTCTGACCTGACGCTCATTTCAGAATGCAACTCACATGCCACCGGCAATGTTGCAGGCATTGTAGAGATTTCCCTGTTTCCGATCGTCGGCGATGTCGGTTTTTTCGACATGAAAGTCGATTTCAGCGACTTCAGCACGCTATGTCAGCAGCGGCAGGATTGATCTCTTTGCCTTGGCAAGCTTCAAGACCGCCATCGATTTTCCCTCCAGCGGATACGGTTCGCCCGCGTGCATACGGTCCACAAGTTTATCGGTCGCGGTATCGAGAATCGGGTGCCAGTATTCGTGAGTCCCATGCGCCGAAAGGTGAAACGGGATCGCTTCATTGTGCGAATTGAACAGGATCAGCAGCGTATCGCCGGTTATATGTTTGCCCCGCTCGTCGATCTCATCCAGCATCTGTCCTTCCAGTCGCATCCCCAGGCAGCGGGTGTAATGCTTGTTCCAATCGTGACTTGTCATCTCGACCCCCATCGGAGTCAACCAGAGAACGTCTCGCACAGATTCGCCGCGGATCGGACGGCCCTGAAAGAAGTGCCGACGTTGCAGAACCGGTTGTTCATGCCACAAATGGATCACGCGTTTCACAAATTCAAGGAACGATTCTTCTCGCTCGGTCAATCGCCAGCGCAACCAGCTCAGGGGCGAGTCCTGGCAATAGGCGTTGTTGTTCCCCCCTTGCGACTGGCTGAATTCATCACCGCTGCGGATCATTGCGACCCCTTGTGACAACAACAGTGTCGCCATGAAATTGCGATTCTGGCGTTCACGCAAACTCAGAATGGCAGAATCGTTTGTCACCCCTTCGACACCGCAATTCCAACTGATGTTGTGGTTGTCACCATCCTCGTTGTTCTGACCATTCGCCTCATTGTGTTTGTCGTTGTAGCTCACCAGATCCTGAAGCGTGAATCCATCGTGTGACGTGATGAAATTGATACTGGCGTAGGGACGGCGACCGTTATGCTGATAGAGATCGCTGCTGCCGCACAGCCTTGTGGCAAATTCGCTGGCGGTATGACCATCTCCTCGCCAGAAACGTCGAATGCAATCGCGATACTTGCCATTCCATTCCGTCCACAGCACCGGGAAGTTTCCGACCTGATAGCCTCCAGGTCCGACATCCCAGGGCTCTGCGATCAGCTTGACCTGCGACAGCACCGGGTCCTGATGAATGATATCGAGGAATGAACCGAGACGATCAAACTCGTGATGGTCACGAGCCAGTGCGGCGGCCAGATCGAACCGGAAACCATCCACATGCATTTCCTGAACCCAGTAGCGCAGACTGTCCATCACCAGTTGCAGGACGCGTGGATTCTGCATGTTGAGCGTATTGCCACAACCTGTGAAATCCATGTAGTGCCGATGATCATTGTGGACCAGCCGGTAGTACGAGGCATTGTCGAGTCCCTTCATCGACAAGGTGGGGCCGAGATGGTTCCCTTCACAGGTATGGTTGTAGACGACATCCAGAATCACTTCGAACCCATTGCGATGCAGCGTTCGCACCATCCGCTTGAATTCGTTGACCGCTGCCTGCGGGGCTTTGTCTGTCGCAAACCGCAAATCCGGGGCAAAGAACCCCAGGGTGTTGTAGCCCCAGTAATTCGAGCGGTCGCGATCAACCAGGAATCGCTCGTCGATATGGTGATGCACCGGCAGCAGTTCGATCGACGTCACGCCCAGCGACCGCAAATGTCGCAGCGAGCCTTCGCTGGCAAGGCCTTCGTAGGTCCCTTTCGACTCTTTGGCAACCCACGGGCTCTTATACGAGAATCCTTTGACATGTACTTCGTAAAGGACGGTCTTATGCCACGGAATCCGTGGCGGTTCGTCACCCATCCATCGAAAGGCAGAACTGACGACAGCCCCCAGCGGTGCTGTTGCGGCGTTGTCTTTTTCATCAAAACTGACGTCTGCCGCAGGGTCGTTGATCTTGTATCCGAAGGCGGCGTCATTCCAGATCAGATCCCGACCGATCGCCTTGGCGTACGGGTCGAGCAAAACCTTGTTCACGTTGAAGCGATGGCCGCGATGAGGATGATAGGGGCCATGAGCCCGATAGCCGTACAACTGCCCGGGTCGGATGTCCGGCATGTATCCATGCCAGACTTGATCGGTCTTTTCCGGCAGCGGAATCCGATGTGATTCACGGACCGCACTGGCTGAATCAAACAAACAAAGATCGACTTGAGTTGCATGCTCCGAAAAGACCGCGAAGTTGACCCCTTTACCGTCCCAGGTGGCTCCCAAGGGCGAAGACCGGCCCGGCCAGATTCGCATCGTGACTGACTCCTCGTGAAATTCGTTCCGTTCAGGAACCCACTGGAATATTGCCTCTGAGCGGGAGGAATACTCGGAATACCTCGTTCATGTTATCTTCACTCACCATTTCGTTACAGTATATCAACCTGCGGGATGACCCAGATGGTTGAAACCCGAAGGGGTGGAGTGTGGTAACAGATCCTGACTCACTTGGTGCTTGTAGGCTGAATTCACGGAAAATTGCTATGCGAAGTTTCTCTCGATTGACTATCAGAATCGGTCTGACAGCCCTGACGGCAGTTTGTCTGCTCACCAGCCAGTCCGTTTCGGTACTGGGGGCGAGCGATGACACATCAACCTCGACCGATTATCCGCTGGTTGTCATTAACTCGTCCAGCGTTCAGCGGTTGCGTGATAACTCGAAGTTCATGTTCGAACTGGCAGAGCGGCCTGAAATGGTCGACATTGTCGACAAATGGACCACCACAACCCTCAAAGATATGAAGGGGATTGACCGGACACGTCCGTTCGGAATGATGTTGTATCTGCCCCCAACCTTCATCGGGGCACCGATCGGAATTTCTTACATACCGATCACAAACATTGACGACGCCCTGCAGACGCTGGCGTACGACACGGGGAAGATCACTTCGGTCGACGGGAAACGGGGCTACAACAATATCCGTTATTCGGAAAGCTTTCAGATTCGCACACGCCATATCGGCGGATATCTGTTCCTGGTCGGCCCCGATGGGGACGAAACCACCATGGACAAGAATTTCCCCGATCCCGTCAAGCTGAACAGCCGTCTGTCGACTCAGTACGACGTCGCGATTTCGCTGCAGATCAAGAATATCCCCCCCACGATGAAGTCGCTGTTCCTGGAATTCCTCAAAACGTCGTCGCAAGCCGAATTGCAGCAGCGAGATGGTGAACCCGAGTCGGCATATCGGCTGCGTCGCGCGAATGGTGACAGTTGGCTGGAACTGATCGATCGCGTTGTGACGCAAGGAGAAGAATTCACCATCGGAGGTCGCATGGACCCCGAAACCCGCAAGGGAAACATCGATTTCGAAATCGCCGGAACTTCCGACAGCAAATTGGCAAAGTTCTTTCAGGACATGGCAGGAAAGCGAACGTACTTCGGCAACCTGCTGACGAACCCATCGACCTTTACGATGTCTGCCTCATGGCTCCTCAGCGACAAGCAGCGTCCGTTGCTGACCAGTTTCTTCGAAGCGGCCAAGAAGGACATCAGTGCAGCGACAGAAAAGAACGGACTTGAGGGAGTCAGCAGGGTGATCGATCCGATCTTCAAGGCCTTCATGGCTTCGTCGGATGCCGGCCACGTCGATCTGGTTGCTCAACTGGTAGGAACCGAACCGGGAAAATTCGCGCTGATTGCCGGATCGAAACTGACAGCAACACGCAGCTTGCCCAAGAACATCACGGACCTGCTGCAATACATCAAAGACAATTCGAAGGGTGACGAAAACATTGCCAAGCTGGAAATCGAAGCTGGCGAAATCGATTCGTTCCCAGTCCATCGATTTCCGGTGAATCCACCCGACAAACCGGGGCAACGGATGTTTGGCGAACAGGCCCATCTGTACTTCTACGCTTCACCCCAGGCTCTCTGGGTGGCCTTTGGAGGCGACTCGGCACTAGACGCCTTACGTGAATCGGTCGCTCAGGTGGCACTGCCCCAAGACCCTCAGCAGAATCGGAATCGTGTTCCATTCCTGTTTGTAACACACGCGAATAATTGGTTGAGTGTCGCCAGCGATGAAAATCCCGGCGCGGCGCTATTCAATGAGCAGGCTCGGGCGGCATTCAAGACCGACCACGATTCCATGCAGGTGATCGTCCGTCCAACCGACAGTGGCGTACGCCTGCGAGCCGAATTCGAAGAAGGTTATATCGCGCTAATGGGTCGCGGGATCGGCAAGGGAATCGATTCCGGAGTCTTCAACCGCCCCCGCCCACAACGCCGTGGACCTCGCGGGCAACGCCAGGAAGAAGCCGTCCCGGCTCAATAAGCATAAACTCAGCAAGCATAAACATTACGAAGCCGGCGAGCCGAGTGATTGACTTTGATTGACTTCGCCTTCGTACTCCAAAGGAGTTACGTCCTATAGTCCAGGGTTGCTCACGAAGTGAGCTACCCTGGGTCCCGTTGATAAAACTGTCGTGAACCCCAACGGGGTTCCGTCAAACTCGATGAAGTAGCCCATTTCAGGCGTTGTCAGGTCTCTTCCCGAGGCAGACACGAGACGCCCCCGCGCCAGAGTTTGGATGGCGGGGCGCACTGGCTTTGCAGAAGCCCCCGAAACGGAATGCGTTCTAACGGGGGCTTCCCCAATGCGGGTGCGCCCCCGCCACCCCCGCCACCCTGTCGTCCCGGCTCAATAAACATTGCGAAGCTGGCGAGCCGAGTGATTGACTTTGCATTCGTACTCCAAAGGAGTTACGTCCTATAGCCCAGGGTCGCTCACGAAGTGAGCTACCCTGGGTCCCATGGGTAAAACTGTCCTGAACCCCAACGGGGTTCCGTCAAACGCGATGAAGCAACCCTTTTTCAGGCGTTTTAAGGTCACTTCCCAAGGCAGACACGAGACGCCCCCGCCACCCTGTCGAGCTGGAGACATGGCTCGAAGCGTCTCTGATTCCTTCGTGCTTCGTGGTGAAAGAAAGCCGTACAAGAAGGTCCATTTTCCCAATCGTGGCAGGGTACCTTACGCCGGGAGCTGCCAAAGCAGTACAATCTCCAGCGTCCCCAATCCGACGTCTGCTTACTGAATTCAGAATCCTCCAATCAGATAGCCCTATGATGATCGATACCGTCCTGCAGGAACCGGCTCAACAAACCAAGGTGTTTCCCGTCATCTTCCTCGTGCGCTATGGAGCGGTTCCGGAAGTCGCTCGATTTGTCGATGCAGATGGCATTGCCCCTCAGCGAGGCGAATCCGTGATCGTGGAAACACACCGCGGACTGCAGATGGGATCTGTCCTGGAACGACTGAAGCCATCATCTGCCGCAGCGGATCAGGAAACGGACTTTCGTATTGTCCGCGTCGCCACGACTGAAGACCGGAATGCTGCACTTCACTTGTCTATGGAATGTGACGATGCTTTCGATGTCTGGTGTACCCGGATTTCGCAATGGGAATTGAATCTGGAGCTGATTGATCTGGAATGGACACTGGATCGCCAGAAGCAGATTCTGTACGTCCTGTGCGAACGAGGCCCCGACAGCACAAAGCTGGCACTGCAAGCGGCAGCAGCCGGACTAGGAATCATCGAAGTCCAGCCAGTCTCATCAACCGGCCTGGTCCAACCCGAACCCTCGGGAGGCTCCTGCGGCACCGGCGGAGGCGGCTGCGGGTGTTCACACTAACGATTTTTTCGGCTCCGACAGCGGTTCAACCGCCGCGAGAAAAAGATCCGCTTTCCGTCACCCCCTTGGTTTCCAAGTGGTGGAATTGTCGATCTGGATCGGTATGTCAGTACTCAGATTGATATTGCCCGAATCGATGTGGGCTGCTTCAATCCTGCGCGATTAGGATAGCGGACCTTCCGACGCGTGAATCGGTGACCGCGATTTCATGAGGTGTACCTGACATGCGATTTCGATTTTTGCCCCTCGCTGCGGGTGTGCTCGCCATCACCGCAGTTGTCTTGTTGACCAGCCGCTGCTGGGCGCACTGGTATGAGCTTGGTCCGGCGAAAGATGAGTACGGGTTGAAGTACGACGGGGATGTGGAAGCCGCCAATGGCGATAAGCTGAACGTCTCCTTCACCCTCGCTGATCAAGGGAGACTCAAGCCGATTCATTCGGTCTTCGTGATGGCGCTCAGCAATCCCGATAGGAGTGGCAGCCGCACATATCTCGTGAAAACGCCAATCGGCATGAAGCAGGCCGAGGACGGTAAACTCACCGGTCAAGTGGAGGTCGCGAAGGAATTTGCCAACCGAGCCGTGATTCGGATCTTTACCATGACGGTTGACGGCCGGTCGCAGAATACGGGACCAACGGCCGGGGCGAGGTATTACGACATTCCGCTCAAGAAGTTCCTGAATAAAGCTGCTTCCCAGTCACCAGCATCCATCGCCTCACCGCCGGCATCGAACATCGTAAAGTAAAGTGATCGTCACCGATTTTCGGCCAACTGCGTACCACCCGATGGTCGTCGTGGCTTCCAGAGATTCAGTGCCAGGTGAATGACAACCATGCCCAGCGCAATGAAAAACGTCCATCGCGGATAGAACTGGATCAAGTTATCCTTGTACCAGTTCCGAACGTAGACTTGAACGCTCTGTCCGGTGTCTATGAATCCTGTATCCGACGTTCCAAATGTCTTGATTGGGGTCAGGATTTCATGCGGTTCTCCCCGAGGAGAAAAGACTGATACGGTTTCCGGACCAACCTCGTCATGCACCCCGATGTAGATTATCGGAAGCGCGCCGAATCCATTGAAGGCCAGGATCACGGCGATTCCGATCGACAGGTTCAACCTTTGTAGCAGCGTTACGTTCATGGACGCCCCGTTCTTCGAATCACAACGAACAGACCGCAGCCTATCACCGTGGTCGTTTACTTTTTATCACAATCTCACTTCGAGAGCCCCTGTGGACTTCCAGGTCACGGTCGCTTGCGGGAGTAGAGGGGAATCGGGATGCGGCTTGGCAGGCTTGCTTGATTTGACCGACTCGCTAGGCTGCTTCGACATGGGATAATCTTCCTCAGTGACGGAATCCGCAGGGTGACCCAGCTTGTTTCAAGCTCGGTGCTCAGCCCAAGAAACTTCAGGCAGAGCGTTGATTACGAGCCCGCGTCGACCTCCGTGATTCTGCACCTGCATCAGGTCTCGACGATCTCGCGGCACTTCGGATAATTCTTGCAGCCCCAGAACTCTGCCCCCTTCTGATTTCCCTTCTTTGCTGTCCGAATCACCATCGGCGTTCCGCATTTCGGGCAAACCGGTGTCCCTTCCGGACGCTCGACGACTTTCTCCTCAAGTGCTCGATCCGCAACGGCCTGTCGAACGAGGTCAGCGATATTTTGAGGGCTGTAGCCTGCTGCCGCACGAACATGCAGCAACGGCAATCTCGCAACCTCGAAGACCTGATCAACGAACTGATCTCGTTCCTGTCGATCGCGTCGTGCGTGACTCTGATCATCCAGTTCAATTCCCAGAACCGGGGTCATCGAAGTGGGATCGCATAGCAGAAAATCAACGTGCTTTCGGTCGATCTTGTTTTTGTACGACTGTTTCTTGTGCGAACCAGATACAAAGAAAAGATCGGCCAGATTTACTTTGGGGCACACGAGGTACGAGCCCTCCAGTCCCAATGTCAGCACTCGATAAAACGACAATTCGGCGGCTGAAAGGAAATCGTCCCTTTGTCGGTACGGCAATTGTTCCGAAGTCGGCAAATCACCATTCAGGCGAACGCCGAAAAGGCTCAGGATCACTGCCAAACAACCTTGAGGTTCCGAATCAGGCATGGTGACTTCACTTGATGTAATTGTCAGTACTACTGAGGGGTGGATTCCCCTGAAACTGAATGCTGCCGACGAAAAGTGGCGACTGAAATTCTATCTTTCAATTGCCGTTTCCACGAGTAATCTGCGAGTGTTCGCACTGCCGGACTTTCTCGTTCAGGTCGGTGATCAGACAAATTCAACAATGTCGCCAACGTGCGCGACGATGCTATTTCTTATAGTCCGTTCATTCGCGCGAAATCAATGAGAATTCGATGCTACTGGATACTCAGCTTCGCTAAAGCCTTTTCCCGGAAAACACCTGTATTGATTGATGTGTGCAGTTGGACGGCCGGGGCACGCTCGTACCCCGGCCAGTTGCCAACAATCCCGAAACTTGCTCGCGATTCAGAACTCTGTCACCACGTCTCCGCCATTTCGTGATGACAGATTGCGGTAAACATTAAGGTCGATATTGGTACTGACGAATCGCACCGAACCGTCGCCGAGCGTGAACAGAGCGCCGCCTGTGTGATAACTGGCGAACTCGTCCATTCGTACCAGACTATTGTTTGGGACCACATCGGTATCCCCAAGTATCCGACAAATCGGATTGTCGGCACCCGCGATAACGCCACTCCAGGTATAAAGCCAGCCATTTGCCGAGCGGGTTTGCCGTTCTCCCACGATCAGAGTCGTGCTCAGTCCATCCGTCACATCCGCAAATCGCACACTGCTGTTGAGGAAAAACATTCCATTACTGGTACAGGGAACACCAGCAGCCAAACCATTGCAGAAGTCGACCTCGTCCTTACCGAATACTCCAGCGTAACTCGCACCCGCAACATCGGCGAGCGGGGTGTTCGTCCCTGCAGCGGGAATCGTCCATTTCTTGAGAACGAGGTCTGACGGACACTGGAATACGGTGACTGCCGTAGCACGTGCGATCGCGTTCGAAGCGGCTCCGACCTGCACGTTAAAGTTAATCTGATTGTACAGTGCGGACTGGTCCAGTTGAGGGAGCAGGCGAGACGCCCAACTCCATCCATTAATTCCAGAGACGTCAGGTTGATTGGCAGTGACACCGATCCAGCCTGGAGGAACCAGATTGAATGTGTCGTGGTAGTTATGAATTGCCAGTCCAAATTGCTTCAGGTTGTTTCGGCACTGCGTACGCCGAGCCGCTTCGCGTGCCTGCTGCACAGCGGGCAAAAGAAGCGCAATGAGTACCGCGATGATCGCGATCACAACCAGCAGTTCAATCAATGTAAAGCCAGGACGGTTTCGGATTGCTTTATATTCGGTCATGGGAATCTTTCGGAGAAAGCGGAACGCGTCCGCTGAAATGCAATCAGCGGCGATACGCGATACAGATGGTCGACAGAAGTCCGGCAGAAAGCGATCGGGCGATGTGCCCGAGAAATCTTCTAAATCTGCCAACGGCAGAAATGGACAGAAGCCATTCGCGATCCTCGGATCTGCCCCGCTTTGCGGGCGCAACCAGAGTGGCTCGTGCTGCAGAAATTGGCGGGCAAACTAACGTCAGGGATCGGATACAACCCAGGAGCCGACAGACTTGCACCAGTAATGGGGCTACCTTGGATGTTCGCAAATTCCCCAAACGGAGCGAAATCAAAACAGGTCCCCGATTCGTCGATACGAATTGGACCTCGATCGACATCGTCATTGGGTCGCACACCGAGCAATATCGGATGCCAAGCCTGACCTTCAACCAGACTCTGGATCGGCGTACCTCGACATTCGCCATCCAAATCGGGCATTGGGATGGGGACATGGACCGTGTGCAGGACAAGGACCAGGATCAGAAGCTGACGCCGATGCCACAAGTGAGTTTTCTCCTGCGTCAGATTGTAGCAGTCACAACCGAAGATAGAAACAACGTCAACGAAGCAGCAACGGCAGTCTCAATGGTTCATGCAGAACTCAGTGGAACTGAGCAGCGCCCAGATCGCGAGTTCAATTCCTTTGCCTGGTTGCTGCGTCCGTGGGGCCAGGAACTGAGTCACAGCCTGAACTTCGTTGGACGCCGGGGTGCGGGTCAGGACTGCAAGAAATAGCGACTCTGCCAACTTCGCCACATCGGGTTCTTTCAAGAGTTGTTCAGCGAGATTGCCTTCACGAGGCTTCAGCAGTTCCAGCACTTTGGCATCATTTGACAGGAACAACGCCGCTTTGACGGATGGGGCAAACTCCCCTTCAGGATCGCGCGGGGGATTCGCAAATGCTGCCAGGAATCGTTTCCGCAAGTCTTCATAGGCGGGATTCGGCTTGGGCTTCCCTTCGACTTGAATCGTTATCGGCAGTCGTGATGCTTCTCCGGTGGCTTGCAGAAGACTCAACAGCAATTGTTCTGCGGAGAGTGGCTTTTCAATCGCCACGACATATTTGTCGACCGGCGGTTCGCGATCGAATCCTGTGGGCAGGTGACTCGATCGCTGATAGGTACGTGTCAGCGTGAGTTCCCTGAGCAGCCATTTGATATCGAACTGATGCTGTGAAAACTCGGTCGCCAGAAGATCCAGTACGGCCGGGTGCGAGGCGGGGTTTCCACTATGCTGCAAATCCAGTGGATGAACCAAACCGCGGCCCATCAACTGACACCACAGTCGATTCACGGCATTTCGGACAAATAGCGAATTCGTGGCAGAGGGAAGCTGTTCGGACAGGATTGCCAGTGGACTGAATTTAGGCTTGCCGGGAAAGTTCACTTTGCGATCCGGGGCAACAGCGAATTCTTCTCCCTTAACGAATGCCGGTACTTCAATCTCGGTCCCGAATGGTAGCCGTGGGCCGGTCTTGTGAGGTTGCTTGACGAAGACCGACATGAATTCCGTTTTCTTGTCGACGACCTTCTCGCCAACAGCGGGGAACTTCAGATCGGTCCGAATGGTCGCGTGTGAAAGAAAAGTGTGCAGGCCCTGGAAATCGATCTGTTTGTAGTCTTCGACTGTCAGATGGTCATGGCACTGTGCACATTGAAGATCGACCCCCAGGAACAATCGACCGACATCACGAGTCAATCCGGGAAGATCGACCGGTTGCTGTCCATAGTTTTCCAACCGCTTCGTCAGAAAGAACGCCGCCCCGCGCGAGGTTTCGTCATCGGGATTCGGATTCAGGATCTCGCGGACCAGTTTGTCCCACGGCTTGTTGGTAGCGAACGATTGTTCCAGGAACTGCAGCCACTCTTCGTGCTCACTGGCGCGTTCCATCAACTGCACGTTCCAGGCATCGCGCATCCGTCGGGAATATTCGGGCGAGGCGAGCAACCGATCAATCAACGCGGTTCGCTTATCGCCGGCGGGATCTTTCAAGAAGGCACGCGTTTCCTCCGCAGAGGGAATTCGCCCTGCCAGATCAAGAAACACTCGCCGCAGGAACTCAGCATCGTCCGCCACCGGTGCGATGGTTCCGCCCGCAGTCGCTTCGATCAATGTGTCGATCCGGACATGCAGCGGTTCATCGGCCTTGGTAACAGACGAAATCACCAGGGCCAGGCAGGCAGTAACGATGGCAAGAGTCCGCATGGAATCATTCTCCCAGAAGCAGCAGGCTCGCAAAGGCATCGGAGGCCATTATTGCGTTATTGCAAGGCTACCTTTCGGGGTAAGCGGAGACAAGTCGAATGCAATGAGGCGGACATATGAGTTGCCATAAGAAAATGCGGTTGGTTGGCGGGGTCTGACCAACGGGAAGGCCCCGAAACGGAGGGCACGCTCAAACATTCAGGGCCATCCGCTTCGCTCCTGAACCTGCCACCCCGCCGAATAAATTCACCGCCTATCCGCGAACCTACGCTTCCTGCCTAACAAGACGCCAGAGAATCCGGCGAACATATGAGTTGCCATAAGAAAATGCGGCGTTGGTTCGCGGAGCGAACCACGACTATCAGGCACCGGCCCCAAATATCGTTACCCGCGTTACGTGGCACGTGCCCGTCCTACGTGAGTACTTCAGCCACCACACCGGATTGATCAATGTCCCTCAGACCCGGGTCTGCCACGCCAAACTTGTCGCGTGGTTTGCCGACCGCATGCAATAATGTGCAGAAGAAGCTGGCGGTCGTGCGGTGTTTGCTGGTGCCGTAATTGGGAAACTGCAGATACCTTCCGTCCGTCCTGAGTCTGCCACCGAGGTTGCCGATCAATACGACTGGCCATTCATACAAGCTCGGATGGTGTGCCTCGCCAGAATCGCTGAGATAAACAATCAGGGTGTTGTCGAGCATCGTACCGGTCCCTTCAGGAACACTCTCAAGCTTCGCAGCCAGACCAGCAATCAGTTTTGTGTGGAATCGACGCAGCTCGACGAAGCACTCCTCGGAGGATGCCCTGCCATAAGCGTCGCCGTGACCGATCCCATGTAGATCGGGGATGCCGAACTCGGGAAACTTTCCGAACTGCTGGCCGCCACCACCACTTGCCAGCGTGACAACGTTAGTCAGTCCTGCCACGAGTGCTGCGGCTGCCGTTTCAAACTGGGCTTCCAGGATCAGGCTCGAGACACTCGTCGTGGCTTTCTCACCAAGTTTGGGGGCATTTTTCTTGAGTTCATCAGACTTGGCAACAAGTGCCTGTTGACGCTTGTGAAGTGTTTCAAAGGCTTCCAGATAGCGATCGAACTTCTGTCGTTCGTCGCCGACCAGTTCTGAACGCGCACGACGCACATCGTCGGTCATGAAGTCCAGCAGATTCGTTCGTCGGTCGAACGCCGATTTGCCCGCCCCCTCCGCAACGCTGCCAAACAGCGACTGAAACGCGAGGTCTGGAGAGCAGATAATCGGCACCTCTTTCCCTGTCCCTGCCGCTGAAATGCGGTAGTTCATTGGTCCTTCCCCGCCGTTCAGGCCGAGCGCGACATGCGAGAAAGTACCGGGGAGCGCCTCGCCGATGGCCGAGTCGATCGTCTGCATCATCGCACCGCGGCTGGCGCCATAAGCCCCCAGTGCACCGTGATTGGCAGAATGGTCGCTGATCGCGATTCGGCCTGAGAGTCCCTGAACAAACGTCATGCGATCTTTGAACGCTTTCAGCGGCTCCATGGCTGGATGCAGATCCTTGTCCCTCAGGCTGATCTCTTCCAGTTGGTCATTGGCGGGTCGTTCATGACGTCCATCGGGTCGACGTTTTACCCCAGTAGGAACAAGATGATTGGGATTGAGACCGTTACTTTGAACGACGAAGACGACGCGTTTGCGGAGTACCGCTTTCTCATCGCCAGCGGCCTGAGCGGCAATTTGTCCGAGAATCGGTGACAGAAGTGTCGCCCCTGCACCCAGAGTGATACCTTTCATCATGCTTCGGCGGGTCAATTCGGTGTTCACGGTTGATCTCCTGTACCTGGCACTTGTGAAGTTGCCTGTGTCGGACGAGAACGAAGCAGGAATGAATCGGATATCAGCAGCGAGACGATCAGGGCCTTGAAACTGCCGCCGCTTTCCACGTAAGCACGATCTGCTTCCTGGAGTGTGCGAGCATCGGCAAGTGTCTCGTTGCGACCCAGAAAGTAGCGGAACGTATGGCGGATAAAGACCTGGCGTACACGATCAGAATCGGCCAGCCTGCGGACCATTTCGCGAGGATCTGCTACAGCCCCGTCGAGCCTTTCGTCGCCCGAGTTAGCGATCTGGCCCGAAGTCTCGAGTGCCACATCCAGCATTACCGGCCCCAGCGGCTTTCCTTTTGAGTCGCGATTCTCTTCGGTCGCTTTCAGATCGAGTACGGTCTCAGTCGTACGAAACCGGCCATAATGATCGAAGTTTTCAAACGGCAGACCCAGGTCGTCCATTTGCTGATGACATTTCCAACACTTCGCATCACGCGTCACCTGCAGTCGATCACGGTAGGTACGATGCTTTTCATCGGGAACCTGGGCGACGACGCCGATCGGCAAATCGGGGACAGTACCGCCAAGCAGTCGTTCGCGAACCCAGCGGCCGCGGCGAACGACATCGTTGTCAAAATTCGTACTCCAGGCGACAAGCCAGCTTGGTTGCATCAGGATTCCCAGTCGCTGGTCAACAGGAAGCTGGGCAGGTTGTTCTTTGGGCCACTCCTGAAATCCGTAAACAACATCGACACCCCCCACATATTCCGGCTTGTTCTTCGGATTCTTGTCAGGGGGCGGAACGACATCGAATGGCACGCCCACCAGTGGACGCTCGGGCTTGGTTTTGTCGACCTTTGTGTTGTAGTTCACAAACGAAAGTGGTGTGGTCAACAACTCTCGTAATACATCCTTGTCGACTTGCAGGATCAGCAGGATCAGTCGGTCCGTGTCGCTGACCAGCACATGCGGAACGTGCTTGATTCTGTTGGTCGGTTTGTCTTTGAATACATCGGGCGCGCGATGGTATTCGAAGTACTCACGAAAAAAACGCAACAGGGCGGGCTTTTGGATTTTGGGATTGTCCAGGATCCGATGAACATGTGCTGCAACCTGATCTTTAGTCGTCAGTTCGCCCTTCGACGCAGCCTCCATGATGCCACTTTCCCGGCGATCACCAACGGCCAGGCTGACCGCGCGGGCGATTTCCAGCGGAGCCAGAATCCGCCGCCCGGTCCCGTCGGGCTCGGCTGAGCCCCATTCGGAACGGTACATCGCATCGGCGCGCAGCAGAACAGCCTGCAACATCGTCTTCACGGCGGCGGGGCAGTCACCGTCTGTCGCGCACTTCTCATAGAGAGAAATGAAACGCTCAACCTCGTTCGCTTCCGCTTTGCGTCCGATCGCCATGCGAAATTGAGTCTGTACGGCGGACTCTAACTGCTTCCGAGTCGGCTCGATCGCCGGATCCATGAGAGCGACAAACTCACCGACAGTGTCATTTTTGGAACGAACCTTGCCGTCTTTTAATTCATGTGCCGACTGCCCTTCAACGATCACGTGGGCGTTTCTCAGCAGGATCTCGGTGCTCGGTTCGTCGATCGTGTAGAGCTCTGCGAAGTCCTTGACACCCCGTTCGGGAATGACCGAAAACGGCTGTACGACGCCATCTGTTCGCCCCCGATGAACATCGCGCACAAATCCGTTATACCCGTCAGGGCTGAGCCGCCAGATGCGGGCTGGCGACGAGCCACTCGCAGTTGCTGGTTTACCGAACAACAGGTGATGCGGAATCAGGTTTCCCTGGTTTGGCAATCGAAACGTCTGGCTGCTGGTTCGCTCGGAAAGCCATTCCACGATGACGTTCAGGGCGCCACGTTCGATTACTGGTTCTTTCTCCGGCGGCATCAGTCCTTCACGAAGCTGGTCGAGGACCCCGGTCCATCGAGGAAAATCCCGGCTCACATCGTCCGGCAGATCGTCAAGCCGCACGTCTCCTTCCTGCTTGTCTGGACCATGACATTTCACGCAGCGCGACTTGATCACTTTCATCGTCACGATTGCAGCGTTGTCTTGTGCAGTCGTGCATGGCGGCAATGCGAAGATGCACCAGGCCAAAAGAACAACTCGCGACGCGATGTCGCGATGTTGCTGAATTCTGTTCAGGACGCGGTCATGGATCATGGGGCAGTTTTCGTTGCAGCGGAGATCGTTGAAGAGTCCGACTCTCCAACAAACTCAAGCAGACCATTATCGAAGCGGCTTCCGCTTTAGGCCAGACGTTCAGTGAGTTTGCCATTTCGACTGTTGCAAGGGAAGACCGAAAACCCTCCATAATGCATGAGTTACGCGACCGGTCACTCGATGACCCATATTCCCCACTCCGCTGGCTGCAATTCCGCCTCGCTGGGTGTATCGCTGACGATGTTCGCGGCGGGGCTATGGTTGAAGAGGTATGTCCGGCGTTCGGTTGCGAGGCCCCCTTCATTGCCCCAGAGCACTCCGATGTCGCCCCGGATTCGCAGGCCAGGGCCGAGGTGTTTCAGTTCGATGTGATCGCAACTCAAGCGAGCTTCAACGGTGTACCCGGTCTTGGTCGCTTTAAACGCGACTTGCGAGTCACCGACGGGCATGACCGAGGCGAACGTGTGCGATTTCACGAGGGACTCGAACTTCAACGCCTCTTCAGGCTTCGCATCTGGTTTGACGGGACGATAGGCCATAATAACAGGGCCTTTTTCACCCGGTGCGATCAACACCCGGATGTCACCATTCATCGGGGACGTACGGTCGGGACGGTCAGGGCCGAGCAAGACATCGATCGCGTCGCCAGTTTTGAACGCAAATTTCGGATCGGCTCCGTTGTTCTTCCAGGGCGAAGGATCTTCGACCTCGGCGAGAATCCAGAGTTGTTCCAACGTGTGCGCCACGGCAACTTTTGCCACGACATCGTCGCCGACCTTGATTGTGCGACGCGGCATCCCCTGCCATTCATTGGCGTCGCCGTCGATCTTAAAGAGGGGAAATCGGCCTTTCACATTGGGGATCTGTAGCACGCGTTCAAGATCGTCAGCTTTCGGAGCAGGCTTTCCAGTTGCTGTTGGCCCCTTGAGTTCGATCAGCCCGGCATCGAAGCGACTTACGGCTTCCAGCCCATCGACCCGTACGACATGGCAGCCATTGCGGCCGAACATGTAACGGAATTTGCCGTCCCCCTGCCGACCAAACCAGCCGCCGAAGCACTCGCTCATCAGGGTGATGTCCGACCAATCGGCTCCTGCTTCCTCTTTGGCACCCCAACCTTTCGGATTCTGACGCGTATCCTTGAACAGGGCCGTCACGAACAATCCATCCTCGCTCCACAGGAACGATTGCCCGTAGTTCCCTTGCATCGCTACGACATGGCCCAGATCGCGGTTGGCGTCGGCGATTCCGGCGAAAAACAGCTCGCCAATACTCCGACCGGTCTGGCCGGGAATATACCCGGGCGTCGAACTCCACGAGGCATGCACGGCGGGCCAGTTGCTGCGGTACCTGGCAACAGGGACTCCGTTCTGGTCCGTGAACAGGTGATGGCCACTGGCATAGACGCCGTCACGAGGACTGTTGAACTTGCCACCCAACCCCGCCATGAGATGCCGACCCACAGGCAGATAAAGCTGCGGAATCGGCAGACGTTTCGCTTTTGTCATGTCGTAGACAGGGACACCCAGGTCCGTAAATTTGGTGGGCTTCAGTTCGATCCCTTCGACGTACCACGTCAGGTCTCGCGACGGCGGATAGCCCCAGCCGACGTCAGCCCGATAAGTCGTTCCAGGAAGACGCTGAAATTCGTCCGGTTGCGGCTTGCTGTCACCGTTCAAGTCGGTCCAGAGGAACAACGCTTTCGGCTCGTCCTTGACCTGCGGAAAGGCCTTGTTGTGTTCGTGCGAACCGATCGACAGAATCGGTCGGTACTCGTTCTTTTCATTCGCTTGAAAGAGGATAGGAAACCCGTTCGATTGCAGCACGTACTCGCGTATCTGACCACTGACGTCGCTGCGAAACATTCGTACTGATCCGAACAGGACATGCGGTGCCCCTGTCCCATGCCACAGAGGAGCATCGGCGGGTTGCTCGAACGTGAGATATCGCATCGGTCGATAGCCAGGCTTTGAGTCCGGTTCGAGCTTGTAGATCATGCCGTAACCCAGTGCCAATGTCGGATCCTGTTCGTGCAGGCAGGTGTTGTTTGCGCCATACCAGGTGGTTCCGACAAAATCCTTGACCAGTTTCCCGTTCCGGTTCCATACGGCGATACGGCGGACAAACCCGCGCCCTGGTTTATTGTCCAGATCAGAGTTTTCGGCCGCCCAGATATTTTCATCCTCATCGACCGAAATCGCTTCGACCCCGTGTAGAGCAACGGGGTCATAATCCAACCGATCTCTCTGGCCACCCCTGGTCCCTATTGCGCGGAGCAGCTTTCGATCCGGCGAATAGACCTTGACCTGATAGTCATCTCCGCGATCGAGCACGTAAAGATTTCCTGCCGCGTCGGTCGCCAGAGGCCCAGGTTTTTCGACTCCCTGCAGGTCAAGCGGTTGGGGTACTGGATTGCTGCTGGTGGTATCGAACTCGAGCAACCCGCCGTCGGTGGCGACCACAACGGTCTTGCCGTCCTGCTGCATGACCAGGCCGTTACGCCGGATCGGTGTGGCAAATCGGATGTCGATGCGGTTCTCACCCGTTTCCCGGTCGAACACGACGACACGTTCCTTTTTTGGGTCCTTGTCATCGTGAATGCGAACTGCAACGCGTGTTGTCCCCACTGCGATGCCCCAGACATCGGCATCGAAGGTCAGGGTGGGTTGCGGCCCCTTTGGCGTCTTGAAGGGAATCTGTTTGCCTGTGTGATATTCGAGTCGCAGCAGGTCCTTCCCCGACCACAGACCGACCCACAGTTGTCGATCCGCTGTTGCAAATGCCTTGGGGCCAGCCCAGCCACGGCGAAAACTGAATAACCGTTGATCATCCGCCCCCAGAACAAATGCGGGCGTCCCACCTTCGGCGATGGTGCCACCGATTGCCACTCGCCACTTGCCGCCAGCGTGGCCTCGCAGACAAGCGATGGCATGCGGAAAGCCGTGGTCGCCGCCCCAACCGCTATTAGGGTAAAGCTCCCACGGCGGCGTGCCGGGGTTAAGAAAACTGTATTCGTAGACGAGTTTCATGCCCGGGTGCGAACAACCCCGGATGCGGTAGGTGCCGTCCGGCATCGGTTGGCCGTCGTCGTTCATCCCGTTCCATTCGACCGAAAGTCTCTGCGGCTCGGTCGCATCTGCCTTGCCGCCAAGCTTCGATACGTCGACGGCATCCAGCAGGTTTCGGACCCGTAAGCCCTGTTCGTTGTCTACGACAACCGTGACAAACTTGTGGCCGGGTGGCACAGTAACGGCGAATGTCATGGGCCGGACAAGGTCGGCATCGACGGACTGCCATTTGAACTTGTCCCACTTCCATTCGCTGATCTTCTGCTCGTCTTTGAGTATCGGTGCTGGTACCGGTTTGGTGGGCGTGGCAGGGAGTTCGACCGCAGGTTGCACCTCTACGATTTCGTCCGGAACTTTCGTTGCCTCGTCTTTGACATTTTCCGTGGCAGCATCATGTCCCTCGTTCAATGGGACTCCCGAAACAACCGCTTGCCACCAGCGTACAAAGGTACCACGTACCGGCGAAAACACCGCTGCGCTGGCGACCGTCGCCATCAATAAGACCACCACCGCGCTCAACCTCATGAGTTGCGGCGACCGCCTTACACCTGGAGAACTCACTAACGTGCATTGCGCCTCAGTCGGTGCGGACGAGTCCTTCACTGGGATTTCAGGTTTGTTTCGAACGGGTTGCGCAGCGCCGCACGATTCTTCAACAAGCTGTTCCAGTAACACTTCCTGTTGAGCGTGTTCCCAGAGAGATCGCTGTGCTTCAGCTGAATCGACCAGTCGTTGCGATAACTCGCGAGATTGTTCCTCGGTCAATTCGCCTGCGAAGTAAGTCTCGATCAAAGTCTTGAGGTCCGTCATTGAGACGATCCTTTCGTGTCAGCCAACCGACGTTGTACGCAGTCCCACAGGACATCCTTGGCGCGAGACAAAGCCACTTTTACCGAACCGACGGTCCAGGACATCCGCCTTGCGACTTCTTCCAGATCGAGTCGCTCGACCGAGTACCGCAGTTGTACGACTTCCCGCGCTCGCGGAGCCAATTCGCCCAGGCACTTCTGTAATGCTTCGCGCCGATCATCCCAGGTGTCGTCCATTTCATGAGCCGATTGAGCCAGCAGCCCCCACGCTTCATCCGCCAATTGGCATGCCGCAGGAAAGCGTCGCTGTCGATACTCAAGCACCTTCAGTCGCGCGATTGCGCGTTCCCATGCGAGGAAGTTGGTCCCGCTCTGAAACTCCGCCGCCTTGGCCGTCACGGTCAAGAAGACTTCCTGTAACACATCATCCGCCGCCACCCGATCCGGCAACAACCCCAGAATAAATCCGCGCAGCCGATCTGAGTGCTGCAGGAACAGCCGTTGCACCTCGCGAAGCTGTGGGTCATTCGAATCCATAAGTCAATTTCATTTCAGAGGGGCAGAACGAAAGAGGTGATCTTCATCGTCCGGACCTGTCCTGATTTGAAGAGGAGACCTTCGGTCGTCCGTTTCGGCGGGGTTGGGAGACCCGCGCCGAACAAAGTCCACCTTTTTCGCTTTACAAACCGCTATTCCCAAATCGAGCTACTGCTCCTGCTGGTCGCAGGCTCGCAAATCATGAACTTGACAAGAGGAACGAATCTAATGGCTCAATTCATCCGAAAGTTAGCAATCGAAGCGTGTCTACCACCAAATTGGCATCTTCCGAACGCCATAACCAGATCGCCATTCTTGAAGTGTGTCTCGGGGTCGGGTCTACGATTTTTCGATTTTGGCCGGAAAAGCCATCCTTCTATGGCCAATCGTTCGTGCGGCCAAACTCGAAAAATCGTAGACCCGACCCTGATTTGACCCAACGTCGAGCGTTCGACAAGATGGATGCTGCATGTTACCTGTAACCGATGGATAACGCTGATCGAGCAGCATACGTAACTCGCGATGCAATACTGCCTGGCTCATCTTCAATGGCACTGAGCCTGCAAAAATACAAGATCCTCGGTATTCGAGGAAAAGGATCGATTGGGATGGAGATTTACAAGGAGTTCACTTTTGAATCGGCTCACCGACTGCCTCACGTCCCTGCAGGTCACAAGTGTGGCCGACTTCATGGGCATTCGTTTCGAGTCACTGTATTCGTCGAATCAGATCTCCATCCTGAACTCGGTTGGGTCATGGACTTTGCGGACATCAAGAAGGCATTCCAACCGTTGATGGACCGCCTGGATCACAACTACCTGAACGAGATTGAAGGCTTGGAGAATCCGACAAGCGAGATTCTGGCCTGCTGGATCTGGGCCAGACTCAAACCGTCTCTCCCTTTGCTCAATAAGCTGGTCGTCTCGGAGACATGCACGTCCGGCTGCGTCTATCGCGGCGAGTAACCGAATTCGTGAACGTTCGGAGACGCGTTGGAAAAACCCGCATTGTGGGACACTCCATTTTAAAAAACACTTTTGCTCTGGACGCCGAACGACGTCGAACAGAAGTGTCTGCAATCCTGGCAGTGAATGGAGTATGATCCTAAGGCGGAACGGAAACTATGAAATCGGAAAAGGCGATTTCACCAACGGGAGTTACACGATGTCGAGCCGCCTCGTTTGCAACGTCTTGGACCATACGATTGGTCGCCGGGAGTTTCTCGGATCGGCAGCGGCAGTCGCTCTTGGTGGCTCGACGCTCGGCGCGGAACTGAAACGCCGGGGAAAGCGGGCAATCCTGCTGTTTTTAAGCGGAGGAGCCAGTCAGTTCGAGACGTGGGACCCCAAGCCTGGACGTCCGACCGGTGGGCCGTTTCAGGCGATCGAAACATCGATTCCTGGGATTCACATCAGCGAGTTATTGCCGCTCATGGCCCAGCGGTTGCACAAGCACACGGCAATTATTCGTTCGATCAGCACGGCGAACACGAATCATGATGGCCGCGATGTCCAGCGGTTGCTCTCTGGCGAGCGGAAAGATACTGGCAACCTGGAGACCCCCTCGCTTGGGTGTCTGCTCGCAAAGGAACTGAGCCGTCCGGATGATCGGCTGCCGGCGAATCTCGCATTTTATTCAGCCTATGTCGGCCTGACAGCGAACAACCAAAGCGACTTTGCCGGGTTCCTTGGGGCACCGTATCAGCCAATCAACATCCTCAGCCGGTTATCGCCCGAATCAAACCAACTCCCGGCCTCGCTGACCGACCACGAGCACAGCGAACGCGATCGTTTGCGTGCGGCACTGAGCCGCCAATTCACCGTTGGTCGACAACGTGATGTCACGCTCGCCAGCTATGGCGAGTCGTTCGGCCAGGTCCGCAACCTGATGGCTCAAGAAAAACTGTTCGATATCTCTGACGAACCACTGAAGCTGCGTGAGAGATACGGGAATTCGTTGTTCGCTCAGCAGGCGATTGTGGCTCGGCGGTTGATCGAAGCCGGAGCGCCGTTCGTACGGCTGAACCGCGGCTGGTGGGATAGTCATGGCGAGAACTTCGAGATTCACGCCTCGCTGGTTCCGGACCTGGATAAGGTGATGTCGGCGTTGCTGGACGACTTGCAGGACCGCGGATTGCTGGACGACACACTTGTGGTCACGTTTGCCGAGATGGGTCGCACGCCAGCGATCAACAACATGCGAGGCCGCGATCATTGGGGTCGATGCTGGAGCGCGGCGTTATCGGGTTGCGGGATCAAAGGGGGCGTCGTCTACGGCAGCACAAATGCCGATGGCACTGACGTCGCAGAACACCCCGTCAGCGCGGCCTCTTTTTTTGCGACGGTGTTTCAGGCACTGGGGATCGACCATCAGAAATCGTACATCGCTCCTGACGGTCGGCCGGTGACTCTGACCCCCTACGACACTGAACCCGTACGCGAAGTGCTGGCGTAAGACAGGAGCTCACCATGCCCGATCCCACCCAGATCAAAGAACACAAGTCGCTGAAAATGACGGGTGACTTGCTCAGCGTCGCTCGCACGCCAAATACCCAGCAGCTTTGGATTGGCAGCAACGATGCAAAGATCTACTTCGTTGACCTCGCGGTTGAAAAGCCCGAGCCGACCGGGATGTCCGGTCACACCAGTTATGTCAGCGGACTGGTGCTGGTTGACAACGTCCTGATTTCGTGCGGATGGGACAAGAAGCTCATCTGGTGGAATCTCGAAAAGCGAGAGCCGACGCGTACTGTCGTGGCACATCAGAAATGGATTCGCCAGCTCGTTGCGAGTCCCGATCGGCAACTCATCGCGACCGTCTCTGACGACATGAGCTGCAAGCTCTGGGACGCCAAGTCAGGCCAGATCGTTCGCGAACTGCGAGGGCATCAGCCGATCATCCCGCGATTTGATTACCCGAACAAACTTTACACCTGTGCGTTCTCTCCGGATGGAAAGCTGCTCGCGGCGGCGGACGAGTTGTGCCAGGTGATCGTGTGGGACGTCGGCACCGGACAGGTTGCGACGCGCTTCGAGGCGGCGGCGTTCTACAAGAGCGACTGGGACCGCAATAATCATCCGTGGGGTGGCGTGCGAACGATGGCCTTTTCGCCGGACGGCAAACGGCTTGCGCTGGGCGGCATGCAGAACACGGATGTCGCGATTATTAACGGACCTGGGTTTGTGCAGATTTTCGATTGGGCTCAGGGGAAATCACTGCACGAGTACAAACTGGGAACCAACCTGCAATTCGAAAGCGTGGCGTTCCACCCCCGCACCGAATGGCTTTTGACCGCTTCTGGCGGAGGTGCAACGCGGATGGCTTTCCTGGGTATCGAAAGCGGCAAGACAATCCACGAGTTTGACCCCAAAATGCAGACATTCGGCCTCGTCTTGGATGAAGCGGCGGAAACGATTTATACGGTTGGCCGGGAACGAGTCGTGGTCTGGCGGTTAACGTGAAGTCTCCGTCAGTAGAAAAGGCTGGTGCTAAGGCCACGCCCGTCAGCGTTTAACCCCAGTGTGGTGAATCGTCGATTCAAAAAAGGACTTCAGTCCAATGAAATATATGATCGTCGCATCCCTTCTTCAGGTCATGCTCGTCGCGACCGTGACCGCTGACGATATTCTTCCATCTGACCGTTCCATTGGCGAGGTCATCGACCATTACGTCGATGAACGACTTCAGGCCGCACGGGTGACTCCCGCACCGCAGGCCGATGACGCCACGCTCGTTCGCCGTCTGACCCTCGACCTCGCCGGACGCATTCCGACTCCCGAGGAATCGCACGACTTCGTCGCCTCGACCGATCCCCGAAAGCGCGAGCGTCTGATCGAGCGATTGCTGGCATCGCCGGACTTCGTCCGCCATTCGGCAACCGAATTCGACGCGTTGTTGCAAGGCTATAGCGACAAGCCGGTCAAGCTTCGCGACTACCTGCTGACCGCATGCGGCGAGAACCGCACGTGGGACCGCATGTTTCGTGAACTGCTCGCTGATTCACCGGATGCACCGCTGGCCAGCCAGTTCCTCACGTCACGTCTGGGTGATCATGACGCTCTGGTGCGGGATGTCAGTTCCATTTTTTTCGGAGTCAATATGGAATGTGCTCGCTGTCACGATCATCCGCGCGTCGAACGTTTTACCCAGGACTACTACTACGGTCTGAAGGCATATTTCAGCCGCTTGCATCTGTTTCAGAATCAGTTGAGCGAGCGGCGATATGGCGAACTCCGATATCGCCCGACACGCGGCGAGGAACGCGAGGTGCGACCAGTGTTCCTGACGGGCCTGAGGATCGACGAACCCCAACTCGCCGAAGATGAGCTCAAGAAACTCAGCGACGCCGAAACCAAACTGATCGCAGAACTCAACAACGCCTTTAAAGACAAGAAGGAGTTTCCAGCCCCGCCTGCATTCAGTCGACGACAAAAGTTTGTCGAAGCTGGACTGAGCGACGGAGGACGCCAACTGCTCGCAGCATCACTCGCCAATCGGTTGTGGTATCGTTTCTTTGGTCGCGGGCTTGTGATGAACGTTGATCAGATGCACGACAAAAACCCGGCCAGTCACGAGTCGCTCCTCCAGTGGCTGACGCGAGACACCGTCAATCACGGTTTCGATTCGCGGCGGCTTGTTCAGGGGATTGTCAGTAGCAGGGCCTATTCCCGAAGCAGTCGTTACGAAGGCGAATCTTCGCTCGATCCGAGCCTGTTTGCCGTTGCGACGCTCCGCCCGCTGACTCCACTTCAATTCGGTGTGTCGTTGCGATTAGCTGGCGACCCACAGCAGTTGCCAATCAGCCTGCCGACCGACCAGCGACTGACCCGGCTGATTCAACTTGAGAAAGAGGCCGAGCCGTATTTGCCTCACGTTCCGCGTCTGCAACCGGGTGATCAATTCGGTATCACGGAGGCATCGCGATTCAGTAACGATGAGAAGCTACTCGACACGCTGGCGCAAAAGCTCGTACCGGAGATGCTCGCACTTCGTGAGGCACACGCGCGCATTGAGGCGGCGTTCTGGGCTGTCCTCTCGCGACCGCCGACGAAAGACGAAATCGCCTTGCTATCAGCGTTCCTTGCGGGTGATGAGCCAGAACCGGACGCCGTACGACTGGCTCGTGCCAAGCGACAGGAGATCGAAGCGGCTCAAGGTCGTCTGGCCAAGAGCGATGCTCGTATTCGTGAGATTAACGCTCTTGCAGTGCAGAAGTCGCGGCGGGGTGTGCTGGAACGGACGGCAGACTCTCTTGCGGCGACGGCAGAGTTGCTGGGACAGAAGCAAACAGATCTCGATGAGGTTGCTCGACGAAACCAGGTTGATGCGGGTTTGCTTCGCGACTGGTTTCAGCTCGCAAGCCAGTCAGATCCCGCTACAGCACCACTCAACGCTGCGGCGTTTTTCGAGCCGATGACCGAGAAGTTGGAGTCCATCAATCAGAACACGATGCTCCGTGGTTGGGGGGCCGACGCGACTCCGTGGTTCGGCTTCAACGTTCATGACAAGCCTGCAAATGCGGGCTTCGTCGTTCCGCCACGCAGTCTGGCGATGCATCCGTCACCCGAGAAAGACGTCGCACTCGTGTGGCAAAGTCCGATCGCCGGTCGGGTACGCCTCAGCGGCCGCATCGTCCACAGTCATGATGCATGCGGCAACGGCGTTGCCTGGTCAGTGCTGCATCGCCGCGACTTAGTGGAAAGTAAACTGGCTGGCGGTGACATCGATCGTGGTCGGTCATACCCCAACGAAGGTGGCCCGGCCACTTTTAGCGAACTTGATGTCGGGGTTGGTGATTCAGTCCTGCTGGCAATTTCGGCCCGCGATCGAAACCACGCCTGTGACACGACCGTTTTCGAATTCGTCGTGACGGAAATCAACGGTGAACAGCGAGTCTGGAACGCGACGTCAGACATCCTTGAGAACCGCCTGGCCGTCTGGCAAATCGGCAAACGAAACGCGCCGGGAACCTCCACGCCCGCAGATCGCTCGCCAACATTGCTGACTCGCTGGCGCGCTTCGCTCAAGTCGACCGACGCCGCAGAATCGACGCGCATGGCCGCGAACCTGCAATCGCTCTTGCTCGCTCCTCCTTCGCCGAATTTGGCACAGACCGACATGCAACTTCGCGAGCTACTCCTGTCACCGACCGGCCCGTTGTTTCGCAATCGCCCATCGATACCGCAATTCGATGAAGCAGCGAAATCCGAAATTGCCCATCTGACTGCCGACGTCGTGGCACTACGACCGCTGGCCTCGCAGCCATTACCGCCCCTCGACCCCGCCACGGCCGACCGTCCCCGCCGAACTCTCCAGCGAATGACATGGGCATTGATGATGAGCCCTGAGTTTCGCTTCAACCATTGACCATGCGGAGTAAGCCGCCAAAAAATCCACATTCGCGAAATGTACGACGGACTTCCAGTCCGTCGCAATCCGCAACGGACAAGATGTCCGTCGTACGCCAACATTGTGCCGACCGGGTAGCCGGGGCTGGACCAGATGGGCCAACGGGAAGCCCCGGTTGAATGTCGATCGACATTGATCAGAAATTCGGCGTGGATCGGCGGCGAGGTATTCCCGGCGTTGTCTCTTACGGCCCAAGGGGGCCAGTCGTTCACCCAGCGAAGGCCCTTCGGCCCTGGACGAATCCCCCCAAATTCGTCTCTTGAGGCCCAACGGGTCGGTCGTTCGAATCGTCCATGGAACTGCCGGCCCCTTGGGCCTCAAAACGTGATTTTAACGTTTGTTTCCAGGGCCGAGTGCCGCCGAAGGGCCCTGGCTGGGTGAATTGCTGGCCCACTTGGGCCGTAAGACCTACATCCTGCCCAGCTTCAAAAAGGCATTGTCATCCGAACTTCTTTGAAGTGAGAATCGTCTGCTTTTCGCGGTTCGCTGTCATCCAGTCGGTCGTGGTTTCCGTTGTAATGGTCACTGAAAACGAAAATGACGACAGAGTGAGCAGCATCTTTCCCCGAGGCGCTCCGTGAACGAATTGATCCACAACTTCTTGACTGACATGCCGTTGCCGTACTTTCTGGCGATGTACGGTGCCTGTTCGTTGATTGCGATTCTGGCCGGAAGTTTCTGGATCTGGCTGTGCGACGGAACACGCGATGAAGACCTTTCGGACGAGTTGGCGTTGCTGCAAGATCCTTACGAAGTCGCATACTTGAGCGGTCATGCGAGACGCGTGACGCTGCTGGGGATCTTCGACCTCGTTGAGCGAGGTTATCTTGAGAGACTTTCGTCGCATCGGCGACTGCTTCTCGTTCGTGTCAAGTACCTGCGCCGCTGTTGCCCGCAACCTTCACTGGACGAATTGACACCGATCCAATGTGCCATCTGGAAATGGTTCGAAAGGCCACGATCTGAGCGGGAGGTTCTCGATCGGCAGACCGGATTATTGAAAGTCGTCGAACCGCTCTGCCAGGAGTTGATTGCACCACTGCAAAAACAGCGTTTGCTGGAAACACCTCTCCGCTCGACCATGCGACGTCTCGTCGGATGGTCGCTCGCGGTCGGAATTGTGGGGGTGGGGTTCTACAAGCTGATCACATCGATTATCGCTGGACACCCCGAAACTTTCTGCCTGCTGTTGATGATTACAGTAGGACTGGCTTTCACAGCCATGATTTGCCGCCCACAACGCCTCAGTGATCTGGGGCAACGAGTTTTGGACCGCTTACTTGTCCAGAATGGCGATCGAGCATTCAACAATGACCGATTGCTGACCATGGCTCTGTTCGGGTCCGTTGAGTCCGCCGATGCAGCTCGGCCGGACGGCGACATTCCGAATCAGGGGCCACTCGTGACACATGCAGGCTGATCCAGAGACTGCACAGCGCAGACGAAAAGCCCGGTCTTCATTGGAAGACCGGGCTCATTTATTGCGACATGGCAAGCGGGCCAACACGCGTCCGGGCAATGGCCGAAACAGAACTACTTGCGGTGCCGGATCTTGGCCCGCATCTTTCGCTTCTTTCGTCCGATCTTTCGTCGACCCTTACCGGTTTTCTTGACGCCCATCAGACCTGCGCTCCCGTCATCGGTGTTTCCTTATGTATTGCCCCGCGACACAACTCGACAGCGGGGGAGCCAAGGATAGCAACTTGGCTCCAAACGATCAAGGATCGCGCCAAAACTGCAAACGATTCGACCATCTCTTGGCGAGTGAGTCGGCAACGCACTCAAAACCCTTGATGGGTTGAGGTTTGTGGCGCCAATCGCAGAGCGATTTCGCGATGTCCCATACCAGTCTGCAGGGGAGATTTACCGAAACTGTCTTAGGTGAACAGGTACCAGGATATTGCGCCCAACAGCTTGCCTGACTTCGACGTATGGACGACGTCCGTATCCGACGGACGTCGATTTTGGAAGTTTGCTGTACCTTCCAGAATTCCCTGCTACTATGAAACGTCCGGTTCTTCTCCGATTGCATTCTTACCGGTACGCTGGTGGTGCGAGCGCGTGAGTGATTTTCCGTTCCGGGCGATAGTTCGAGTTCGGTCAAGGGGTTCCTCCCTTGTTGGCAAAGGAAGTGTCAAATGATTCGCCGATCCACGCGTCGTGAATTCCTCCAGCAGTCGTCTGCACTGGCTGCGGGGTGCTGGATCGGAGCTTCAACGACGGCATGGACGCAGGAAAAATCTGCAAACTCGGTGATCCGCTTTGCATGTATCGGGGTTGAAGGGCAGGGAGCCAGTGATCGCGACGATGCGGGGCGACATGGCGACATTGTCGCAATCTGTGACATCGACGAGGAAGTCCTCGAAAAGGCGTCTCTCCGTTTCCCTAAGGCGAAGAAGTATTTCGACTTCCGCAAGATGTTTGACGAGATGGCTGACAGCATCGATGCGGTCACCGTCAGTACCCCTGATCATACGCACGCTCCGGCAGCCGTTCGCGCGATGAAGCTGGGTAAGCATTGCTACTGCCAGAAGCCGCTGAGCTATTCCGTTGCTGAATCTCGAATGATGCGGGAACTGGCGGCGGAGAAAAAGCTGTGTACCCAGATGGGGAACCAGGGGACAGCATCAGGTGGTCTGCGCGAAGCCGTGCAGATCATCCGCACGGGAGGGATCGGCAGCGTCAAAGAAGTCCACATCTGGACGAATCGACCAATCTGGAATCAGGGTGGAATCCGACCGACCGAGATGCAGGAATGTCCCAAGCACATTCACTGGGATCAGTTTCTTGGACCGGCGAAAGAGCGCCCTTATCACTCGGTCTATCAGCCGTTCAAGTGGCGGGGCTGGATCGACTTCGGTACGGGGGCTCTGGGTGACATGGCCTGTCACACCATGAACATGGCCGTCATGGCATTGGAACTTTTCAATCCGATTTCGATCGAAGCAAACCCCGCTGCCGAATGGACCGGAGATGCCCGGCGAGAATCGTATCCGAAGAGTTGCACGATCAAGTATGAGTTTGGACCTCGCGGTAAATTCGGACCTTGTACGCTCTACTGGTATGACGGCGGGAAAAAGCCTCCTGAAGAATTGCTGCTCGGCGAAAAGCACAAGGCGAGCGGTTCCCTGGTCATAGGGGACAAAGGGCGAATTTTCTCCGCGAATGATTACCACAGCGACTACATGATTCTTCCGACCGCAGAATTTGTGGAGTACAAGAAGCCCGCATACCAGGCGTCGCCAGGCCACTTCCTGGAGTTTGCCAACGCGATCAAGCAGGGGAAGCCGGAACTGGCGATGTCAAACTTTGACTATGCCGGACGATTGAGCGAAACGGTGCTGCTCGGCAATGTTGCTCTTCGTGCTGGCAAGAAGATCGAATGGGATGCGGCGGCGATGAAGATTACGAACGATGCGAGTGCGAATGCATTCTTGACCCGAGAATATCGCAAAGGCTGGGAACTCTAATCCGCATTATTTGCCCGATGAAAACTCGGCGAATCGGAGTCAATTCCTACGAACCGGAAATCGCCTTATCAATGGCCGCATCGACATTGGCTGACGGTCGCGGTCCATCTACGGTGAAGGCGAGTTGGCCCTTGCGGTCCACGACAAATACGCCTGTTCGCGGCTTGCCGGTCTCGGGATTAATCCGCCCCCAGTGACGATGAATACGCAGCAGTCCCTCTGGCGAAAGCGGATCGAAATCGGAAACAAGCGGGAAAGGAAACTCACCCGCCCGAGCGATCGCCGCGCGATTCATCTGTGGAATCGCACTGCTGACCGCCACGACTTTAACCGACCGGGTCTGCAGTTCCCCAAACCGTTCACGCAACCTCAGCAAATCAGGATCCTGATCAGCTCCTGCCTCTCCATCGAAGAACATGACAATGATGGTATGGCGACCCAGGAACGCACCTAGCCTGACCAGATGGTTGTCAGAATCGAGTGCATCGAAGCCGGGTGCCGGACGCTGCACGACGGCTGCCGCCACCTGATCGGCATAGTCTTGCGAACGGTTGGACATCGAGCGCCAAGCGCACAACGTGGCGATCACAAACGCTGCCGCCATCACGTACACGAATCGTCGATCAATCATTAAAACCTATCCCACATACCGCTTCAGCAGTTTCAGGAACTCACGCATCATTGGCGTGTTGTCGTGCCAGGTCCGCCCGCTGATCAGGTTCTCGTCAATGACGACGGGTTGATCAACGTACCTGCCGCCCCATTGAGTGATATCCAGAGCGCACTTGGCAACGGTCGTCAGTGTTCGCCCCGCCAGGCAACCGGCGGCGGCGGCAATTTCGACACCGTGGCAAACGGTACAGACCGGCTTGCCTGCGTCAAAAAAGTGCTTGGTGACAGCCAGCAGATCTTTGTCATACCGGATGTACTCGGGGGCTCGGCCTCCCGAAAGAAACAGACCGACATAGTCATTGGGATTGATATCCCGAAACGCGATTTTCGCCTGAACATGATAGGCAGGCTGTTCGCGAGTGATGTCCCAGGGAATGCTGTCGTTAGGAGGGATCTCGTGCATCACTCCGTGATATTTTCTCGCTTCCGGCCCCGCCACGACCACCTCGAATCCATCCTCCGGAAGACGGAAGAATGGGTACAGGGTATCCATAACTTCGGTGGCATCACCAATCGGCATTAAGACTCGAAGCGACATTTTCCAGATCCCAGAGAATTTAGCAGTGGACCGCCCAAGTCATTGAACCCGAATTGGACTCCGATTACGGTACTTTCTTCGCGCTGGTGGTGCTACTGAACTTCGTTCACTTCAACCGGATTCCGTGAAACGTACTCGCGAACTGAGAGCTGTCGCCACTCATTGCCAGATTCCCACCGATGCGGGGCTGACGAAAGATGGCCTCGAATTCACACGTTGATGGCGTGAATTAACAATGCCCGCCAGACGCTCTAAGCAGCGTTATGTGGGCCGAGCCATGAGCAGCCTAATGCCAAACGCGAGAAGCTGATTTCGCAGATTCCGGCGTGCAACTTTTGATCAACCTGCCCGGGTTTTTCGCTTCTTCCACCGATTGCACTCATGAGATGACAGGCTGGATTGGATGCAAACCGGCAGACGATGCCGACACGTTTTCCAATCGGACGGACGGTAGCGATTGTAGCAGTAATACGCATTTTTCATTTTTATCCGGCTACCTTCGATCCCGTTCCCCGCAATCAAGCGGCATTTGTCTCGGTAACAACCGAAAATCACTGATACGTGCCACCGAACGCAAGTTGGCGTGCCACGCCATTTTTTACAGACGTGGGTGAATTGCAGGGATCCGCTTTCCGTTGAGACCCAGGGAGGAACGAGATGACTCGAAGTGTATTTGCCTGCGCCATACTCACCTTGGTTGCTTCCGCTGGAATGCCCTTCGTCTGGGCCGACGATTTCGCGGCTCCTGCCTCTGCAGTTGTGAAAGCGACCACACCCGAATCCGCTTTTGCCCCTTTGACGTATGCATCGGCCGAATTGACTCCGGCGGCTGCCAACGATCAACCGGCACCGCCACCAGACACCTGGACTGCGCCGCCGCTTGTCGGCCAGTCTCCCTACCTGAGTAACGGGAACCGATTCTGGGGGGGCGCGGATCTGCTGGTCTGGGGGATCAAACCGGGGAATACACCTCCGCTGGCGACCTCGGGGACTCTTGCTTCGCTGGGAGCGATCGGTCCGGGGTCGTTCGCATTAACGGATCGACGGTCTTTACGAGTTCAACGGGTACTTCGGTCACTCAGAACGGTGGACTGTTGGCACTGCCAACCAATATCGGCAGCTACAGTCGCGACCAGTTCTCTGTGGTGCCCGAGGTCGGCCTGAACGTTGGCCGACAATTGACAGACAACGTCCGTGTCTACGTGGGATATACGTTGATCTACTGGAGCAGTGTCGTTCGACCAGGCGACCAGATCGATCCCGTCATCAATCCGACACAGCTCCCCACCCCAACCGGACCGGGGACTCTTGTTGGACCAGCGAGGCCTGCATTTGCATTTCACGACACGGATTTCTGGGCACAAGGAATCAACTTTGGCCTGGAATTCCGCAGGTAGTCGTCGGATTCAGATGTCGCGATCGCAACCTGTCATCATGGCGGCGGGGTGGCAGGATCAGGAGCGAAGCGGATGGCCCTGAAAATTTGAGCGTGCCCTCCGTTTCGGGGCCTTCCCGTTGGTCAGACCCCGCCACCCAACCGCTCGAAATGGCAAACCATCGCTCCCGATCTCTGACATCTCTGCATTTCTACTGAATCTGGTTTAGAAACGCAGAGAGCGCGGAGAACACAGAGGTAATGCAGGTGGAGATCCCTACCTCCAAGTCTTCGCTCTGTGATCTCAGCGTCCTCTGCGTTTCTAATCATTCTTGGTTTAGGCCGATGGGCACTATACCGCCAGGTGGTTATCGGTCTTGAACAGTGATGTGACCTGGGTTTGGCTGTAACCGGCCATCAGCAGCCGGACGTAGTACGTCAAGCCTTTCAGATCGGGAGCGTGGCCGAGCAGCGTCTCGTACAGATTCGCTACGTAAGTGGCTTGGCGTCCGAGTTGCCGTTCTGATAGTTTGTCAGATTCCGGCCGGTCATTGCGAGCTTGCTGACTGTAAACAGGTTGGAAACCGGCATATTTCCGAAGAGAATGTCCGTCGCATTGCCGCCGCTGGTCGCGACGATAGCCGCCGGGTCATTTGTCATCTTCACGAAATTGTTCATCAGAACCTCGCGGACACGAAACGTCCCCGGTCCCAGATTCGCAAAGCTGTAGGTTCCGTTGGAACTGGTCGTTGTCGAGCGTTCTCCCGCATCGAACACGTGGTTATTGTTTGCGTCAATGTAGATCGTAAAGCCCTGCAACCCCGGTTCACCTGAGTCTCGGACACCGTTGCCGTTCGTGTCCTGGAATTTCGTCCCACCGATGAGGATCTGTTGGAAGTTGCCAAAGTTGACGCCGCCGACATTGGTGCCGCTGCTGGTGACGATGTTGGCGGGGTTAGCCGTTGTTTGCACAAAACCGGTCTGCAGCACTTCGCGGACAATGAATGTCCCGGGGCCGACATTCGCAAAGCTGTAGTTCCCGCTCACGCCGGTGAATGTAAAGCGTTCCCCCGAATCGAACAGTCCATTGTTGTTCGTATCCAGGTAAATCTTGACCCCTGTTAGGCCTGGCTCACCGACGTTGCGGATACCGTTGCCGTTCGTATCCTGGAATTTCGTCCCACCGATAATCACGCGTTGGAAGTTGCCAAAGTTGATGCCGCCGACATTGACGCCGCTGCTGGTGACGATGTTGGCAGGGTTA
>JBAWWJ010000046.1:0-39757 GCA_037146815.1 Planctomycetota bacterium | reverse complement strand
ATCGGAGTTGACCGCTATGACTGAATTTCTCGCGACCTTTCAGGTCGCATACCCTACGCCGTCCGTAGTCACAGGGCTGAAGCCCTGTGCTTTGTTCTGGTGGGCCTTCAGCCCACAAACGGCCGACGATAGCGACATCGCCGGCAGGGTGGCGGGGCGCACCCGCTTCGGGGAAGCCTCCGTTCAAGCCCAGCTTCAAAAAGGCATGGGACCTGCCATATTTTCATCCCGCATTGTTCGAAGCAGAGGGTTCCGATAGACTCCAGTCAGGATTGGAAGGGCCTGCCAGGCAGGCGTTTCGCCGTGATTTATCCCGAATGCAGCGTCCTGACAGGTCGTCTTGCGTTTCAACACAATCGAGCAGTTTCGTGACGATGGCAGATTTGCCGATAGACTGGAAACACGCTGGCCGAGGTTCCTCGGCGCTGGAAGTCTTTCTCCTGGGGACGGTCGAGCTGGAATCCGCACTCACACTGCAATCTCGGATTGTTGACCAGCTCTCACAACGCGACGACCAGCATGGGGTTGTACTTGTGTGTGAGCATCCGCCAGCGATCACCATCGGGCGCGAAGGAAGTTTCTCAGACGTTCTGGTGGAGCCCGAGGAACTGGTTGCTCGACAGACAGAAGTCCGGTGGCTCAACCGGGGTGGCGGGACGATTGCTCACGCCCCCGGACAAGTCGCCGTGTATTCTCAAGTTCCCCTGCATCGGTTGAATTTGGGCCTCGTCAGTTATCGGCAGAGACTGGAACAGACGCTCGTCGCGACGGCCGCAGATCAGGGAGTCGAAGCGACGCCTGCGATCATCCCCGGTGCCACCTGCCGTTGCGGTCAGTTTGCCTTCATTGGTGCGGCCGTCCGCGATGGCGTGACGCATGGCGGGATGTACGTCAATGTGACCGTTCCGCACGAAGGGCTGAACCTGGTGAACTGGTCGCATAGCGGCCAGCGCGTGACATCACTCGCCACTCAGCGGACTCGACCAACCAGCATGGCCTCGGTGCGAGAATGTCTGATTCGACATCTGGCAAAATCACTTGGCTACGAATCCTATCATCTTTACACCGGACATCCGTTGCTGCGACGATCCACACGGAAGGTGTATGTGTACGCGTGACAGGTTGTCTCAAAACGGAATACGACTCGAAATGACCACAAATTCCCTGAATATCCTCCCCAGTGATCCCGTCAGCGAAGCGCCCGTGCGACAGCGTTTGCCGAAATGGCTGCGCCGGCCGCTGCCTCAGGCAGGCATGCAATTCACGACGGATGTCATCGCCGATCTGCGACTGGAAACGGTTTGCGAGAGTGCCAAGTGTCCGAATCGGACCGAGTGCTGGTCTCAGCAGACCGCGACGTTCATGATCCTGGGAAATGTCTGCACTCGTCCTTGTGGATTCTGTTCTGTTCCTCGCGGCAAGACAGAAACCGTGCAACTGGACGAGCCAGAACGCGTCGCCGAAGCGGCACAACGCCTGGGACTGAAGTATGTCGTCATTACGTCTGTTACGCGGGATGATCTTTCGGACGGCGGAGCCAATCATTTCTACGAATGCGTGCTGGCTGTCCGAAACAAAACGGGTGCTCGTGTTGAAGTGCTGACCCCTGACTTCAAGGGGAATCGAGCGGCAATCCATCGCGTCATCGAATCGCGTCCGGACGTCTTCAATCACAACACCGAAACAGTCCCGCGGCTGTATGACCGAGTCCGTCGCAATGCCGAGTATCAACGGACCCTTGATTTGTTGAAACAAGTCAAAGACGAAGTCCCTGAGATGACGACGAAGAGCGGCCTGATGCTGGGCCTGGGTGAAACTCGCGAAGAACTACTGGAAGTCTGTGCGGATTTGCGAGCTGTCGGCTGCGACATGTTGACGCTGGGACAATACCTGCAACCGACGCTGGATCATCTGCCTGTAGAACGCTATGTCCCGCCTGAAGAATTCGACGAAATCGGCGAATTGGTGCGGAAGCTCGGCTTCAGCATGGTGGCGAGTGGCCCGTTCGTTCGCTCCAGCTATCACGCGGGCGAAATGGCCGATGTCCTGCGGGTGTGAACCTGACTGATGCCAGACATTGCTGCCGATCACCGAATTCCGATTCTGGTTCCCGATCTGGGAACCGAACAGGAAACATTACGCATCAGTTCCTGGCTGGTGGAACCGGGGCAAACTGTTGTCGTCGGCGATCGGCTGGTTGAACTGCTGATTCCCGGAATCACATACGACATTTCCGCGACTCAAAACGGGGAACTCGTTTCAATCGTACGGCACGTCGATGCGATCGTCTCCACAGGGGAAGTGATTGGATGGCTTGAGCCGGATCAAAGCTGAAAAGCGGGTTCTTGACTGTTTATGGGTGGCCGGGGCTGAACCGAAGGGAAGCCCCGGTAAACATCGATCGACACAGATGACAAACGCAGTGTGAATAATCGCGGATTTGCGACTATCCAGGGCTGCCTTCGCAAAGCCTCAGTCCAGCCACGGCCACGACGGCCACCCTGCCGCCTTTCTGGAGGAAGGAAGAGATTTGGAACACTGATCGCCGCTGATTCACGCTGCTCCCGAACACGAGGCAGCGAACTCCCCGTATGCCGTGAAAGCCGTTTCTTTCTCTGTCAGATCAGTGGAAATCAGCGCAGATGAGTGTTCCTCATGTCGCTGTTGAAAATGTACTCGAAAAGAACTGGCTCACAATTGTAAACTTCCACTCGACTGAAATGGAGTCGGCCCAATCGTTGCCAATCGTAGGCTCGGCCTCTGGCTTCCCTTCAGAAAGCAACTTGAATTCGTGCCACGATCCGGGGGCGACGCTTCGCACTTACCCCGGCTACTGCCGGCGACGCCTTCGGCGTCTGTTACGCTGCGTTCAAAACGCTCGTTATTCCCACTCGATCGTGCTCGGCGGTTTTGAACTGATGTCGTAGACGACGCGATTGACTCCGCGAACTTCGTTGATGATTCGTGTCGAGATTCGGCCCAGGACCTCGTGCGGCATTGGGAACCAGTCGGCGGTCATGAAGTCGTCTGTCTGGACGGCTCGTACGGCGATCACTTCTTCATATGTTCGGCCGTCGCCCATCACACCGACAGATTGCACTGGCAGTAACACCGCAAATGCCTGTTGAATCTTGCGGTACAGTCCAGCGGCCCGCAGTTCTTCCAGAACGATGGTGTCGGCTTCTCGCAGTTTTGTCAGTCGCTCCGCCGTCAGCGGTCCAAGGCAACGGACACCAAGACCTGGGCCTGGGAACGGATGTCGCCAGACCAGTTCTTCAGTCAGACCAAGCTCAAGACCCATTCGGCGGACTTCGTCCTTGAACAGGTCTCGCAGAGGTTCGATCAATTCGAAACCAAGCTCTGCAGGAAGGCCACCAACGTTGTGGTGAGCCTTGATGGTCGCGGCTGGACCGTCGACGTTGGCCCCGGATTCGATGACGTCAGGATACAACGTCCCCTGTGCCAGAAACCGTGCATCGGGAATCGACTCGGCTTCTTTGCGGAAGACTTCGATGAAGACGCGGCCAATGATTTTTCGCTTGATCTGCGGGTCGGTCACACCGTCCAGTTCGGACAGGAACCGTTCTTTGGCATCCACCACATGCAGATCGGTCTTGAAGTGGTTCTGGAATCGATCACGAACCTTTTCCGCTTCACCTTTGCGCAACAGGCCGTTGTCGACGAAAATGCACGACAGTTGCGAACCGATCGCCTTGTAAAGGATCGCCGCGACGACCGATGAATCAACGCCCCCAGACAGCCCGCAAATGACGCGGCTGTTACCGACTCGAGCACGGATCGACGTGACTTCTCGTTCGATCAATGAGCTGATCTTCCAGGTTCCGCGGCAACCGCAGACCTGCTTGACGAAATTCGAGAGAAGCAACGAACCGTCGACAGTGTGCGTCACTTCGGGATGGAACTGCAAACCATAAACGGGCAGTGACGAATGCTTGACTGCCGCAAATGGACAGGTTGGAGTCGCCATCAAGGCCACGAACGAGGCGGACGCTGAGTCGACCTGATCACCATGACTCATCCAGACCGTTGTCGTTGCCGGAAGCCCTTGCAGAAGCGGGTCGGTATGAACGACGTTGGATTCCGTTCGGCCAAACTCACGCTTCGTTCCCGGTTTGACGGTTCCCCCCAGTGCCTGGCAGGCGAGCTGCATGCCGTAGCAGATCCCCAGGATGGGAATACCGAGTTGGAACAGTGCAGGATCGACGTGGGGAGCCCCCTGGTCGTAAACGCTGGCGGGGCCGCCGGACAAAATCAGGCCGCGTGGGTTCAGTTCGCGGATGCGATCGATCGACAGATCATGCCGGACCAGTTGGCAGAAGACATTCTGGTCACGGACTCGCCGGGCGATCAGTTGTGCGGTCTGTCCCCCGAAATCGAGAACCAGAATCAGTTCTTCTTGTTTGGGATCTACGAAACCTCGATAGGAATTTTCGAGGGCAGCAGCGGTCATCTCTGTCATTCTGTCAGCCGTTGGAACGGGATTTCGCTCCAGATTTTCTGAAGCGGAAAAACGTAATATTTTAGCGTCGAACCAGCCGGAAACAATTCTCACCCCAAATCTGCTGGGTGAGAAACCGAAAGAAAATGAATCGCCAAATGTTGTTGTGAGCAATCCCTCGTTGACAGCGGGCGCGCGCGAGCGGTACGTTATGAGTGGAAAGATACTCCTGTTTTGCGGTATGGCGCGGTAGGAACCGCCCTGCGGGTAGTTAGCGTCAAGGAAGAGAGACGGGCAAAGCTACCGGTTGAGGGGTTGTCGCCAGATCAGAGGAAGCGCAAGCAATGTCTCGTTTATGCCAGTTGAGTCTGTTTGTCATGTGTGTCGCCGGGTTCGGATTGCCGGGAACGGCCAGCGCCCAATTTTTCCCGTGGACGTATGGTGCCGGGTATACGCCCTATTACACCGGGTATTCCGGGTACGGATATTCGGGCTACTACGGAACCCCGTATTCGACGAGTTATGCGCCAGGAATTGGTTGCAGCTCATGTCAGTCGTACGCCGCTGACTGTGGCTGTTCCCCCTGTGCCGGTGGTTGCAGTACCGGTTGTGCTTCCGGGAACTGTAGCTCTGGAAATTGTGCGACAACAACCAATCTTGCTCCCGGCGGATCGTTGACGCCACGTCCTGATCCGACAAATGGCTCTCGCTCGATTGAACAGCGACTGGAAACGATCGAACGCGAACTGCGAATCGTTCCTCCGCGAACGAATCGCGAACGAACTTACAACACACCCGACAGTTTCAATTCGGTCCCACGATCACGCGGTACGGGAACCGATACGACGATTCCTTCACGTCGACCGAACGAAAATTTTGAAGACCCGGTTCCAGCAACGACCGCCCCGGCTGAGACCGCGCCGTTTGAGGAAAATCCTCCAGCGGAACGTCGCAATAGCCTGCGACCACCGCTCGGTGAACCTGCACCGGCCGACGCCGCTCACACCGACGCTGGTATTCCGATCCCCAGCAAAGACGCGACGCCAGACAAGAAGAAGCCTGCTGCTGGCGAACCCAAGGAAAATGATCAGTCGCTGCGACTCGATTATCGAGTCACTTCACGAGCGGTCTCGCTACGTGAACGATTGGCGATGCCAACTGGAGCCGACAAACCAGCCGTAGCTGCCAAGAAACCTGCGAAGCTGCAAGTTGATGCTCAGCCACGCGACGTGAAAATGGCTCGCTATTAAGCTGCGATTCCGTTCTGATGATTGAAACAGGGGTGCCAGGCCTGAGCTTGGCACCCTTTTTCTCTAGACGGTTCCCCATCGTCACAACATGTGAATACGGAGGGCTCGTCTGAGCCTTGAAAGTATTGAGAAAAGGAAGAATGTCATGCGTCGAGTAGCCGTCGTAGGACTCGGACGGTTTGGGATGGCGGTCGTGGATCAATTGGCATCGAGCGGTGTTCAAGTCATCGCTGTTGATTCGGATCACGAACTGGTGGATGAAGTCAAGCACAAAGTCGACGTGGCTGTAACGCTCGACTCGACCGATGAACGCGCCTTGCGCAGCCAGGAAATTCACAAGGTTGATGTCCTGATTGTCGCGATCGGAGAAAACTTTGAAGCAGCTCTTTTGACCGCAGCGATTGCGAAGAAGCAGTTGAAAATTCCACGAGTAATTTGTCGTGCGGCGACCTCGATCCATGCCGAAATTTTCAGTCAGATCGGTGCCGATGAAGTGATTCAGCCCGAATCCGAAACGGGACGCCAACTGGCTCGCAAGCTGGCGAATCCATTCCTCGAAGACTTCATCGACCTCGGCGAAGGCTTTACACTGATCGAATTGCACGCCCCCAGTTCCTTCCGAGGCAAGACGCTGCGCGATTTGAATCTGCGAGTCCGCTACGGAGTCAATCTGGTCGCAATCCGTCGTACCGTTCGGTCCGCCGACAAGAATGGTGTCGAAGAAACCCGTGAAAGCCTTTCGGTCCCGCAGCCGGACGAGATCATTCAGACCGAGGACATGTTGTTGCTGATCGGGGCCACCGAGAATCTGTCGCGACTTCCCAAAGAGTGATGGCGTATGATCAATCGAATCGTCGGAATCATCGTTGTGGCAGCGGTCCTGGCGGGACTACTCATTTACAGCCAGCACCGCACGGAGCCATTGCATGTTTCGGGATTCGTTGAGGCACATGAAATCCGGATTGGCTCACGCGTCGGTGGTCGCGTCGGCCATGTTCATGTGGAAGAAGGGGATATTGTCAAACGAGGGCAGTTGCTGATTCAGCTGGAACCGTTTCAGTTGCAGGAACTGCTCGCTCAAGCCAAGTCCCAACTGGCTCAAGCGAACGCAGTTCATGACAAGATCAAGACCGGATTCCGCGTGGAAGAGATTGCTCAATCGCGTGCCCACTTTGATCAATTGTCGGCGACCGTCGAACGCCTGGTGAATGGCCCACGTGTCGAAGACATCGCTGCGGCTCAGGCCCAGTTCGATCTGGCGGACTCAGAACTCGCTCTCGCCAAGTTAAAACATCGGCGTATCGAAGAGCTGTTTGGCAAGAAAGCAACCACTCAGGAAGAGATGGACCAGGCGAATACCGAATTGCGAGTCGCCCGGTCGACGGCTGATGCGCAACGGGAATTGCTCGCCAAGTTGAAGAATGGGACGCGGCCCGAAGAACTGGCCGAAGCCCGGGCTCAGATGGAAGAGGCGAAACAATTATGGCTTCTGAAGAAGAATGGCTCGCGGACAGAGGAGATTGCTGAGGCGGAAGCGGCTGTGAAAACTGCGGAAGCCGGAATGCGGGCGATTGAGCGGCAGATCGAAGAACTTGAGGTCAAAGCCCCGATTGACGGTGCCGTCGAAGCGATCGATCTGCAACCGGGGGATCTGGTCGGGGCGAATGCTCCGGTCATTTCGGTGATGGACCTGTCACAACGTTGGGTGCGAGCCTATCTCCCCGAGAACAAGCTGGCGGTCAAGGTCGGCGATCCGGTCGAAGTGACTGTCGACAGTTATCCGGGAGAACGATTTGCGGCTCGAATCACGTTTGTCTCTCGTCAGGCGGAATTTACGCCGGGGAACGTGCAGACTCCCGAAGAACGATCCAAGCAGGTCTTTCGCATCAAGGTGATGCTGGAGGCTGGTCGCGACCGTTTGCGTCCAGGTATGGCGGCAGACGTCTGGTTCCCCAGGAAGTAACGCGGAGATGACACTGATGGCCGCACCCGTCATCGACGTGAAGCAGTTGACTCGCAGTTTCGGCGCATTGACAGCGGTCAGCGACGTCAGCTTTCAAGTCCAACGCGGGGCAATCTTTGGTTTGCTGGGTCCCAACGGCAGCGGGAAATCGACAATCATTCGGATGCTCTGTGGAGTGCTCGAACCTTCGTCTGGATCGGCCACAGTTCTCGGTCATGATGTGCGACTCGAAGCGGAAGCAATCAAACGCCGCATTGGTTACATGTCTCAGAAATTCAGCCTGTACGGAGACCTGAGTGTTCGGGAGAACATTGAGTTTTACGGCAGAATCTATGGGCTTTCCGCGGAACGACTGACGGAACGATCGCAGGCCGTGCAGGAACTGACGGGAATTGGCGACCGTATCGATCAACTGGCATCAACTCTTTCAGGCGGCTGGAAGCAGCGGCTGGCACTCGCCTGTGCACTGATTCATGAACCGGATGTTTTGTTCCTCGACGAACCAACGGCCGGGATCGACCCGGTGGCACGACGCGATCTGTGGGATCTGTTGTTTGAATTGTCGGGACGTGGCGTCACGTTATTTGTGACCACGCATTACATGGACGAAGCCGAACGCTGTACCGATGTCGGCTATATCTATCTGTCGAAGCTGATCGTTGGCGGTAAACCTGCAGACTTGAAACGGCTCCCCGCCGTCACGCCGCCGGGGACGCGGCGTTTCGAACTGGAACTCGACTCACCAACGTCAATTCTGACTCAATTGCGTCATCTTGATGGCGTTGAGGATGCGACACTGTTCGGCCAAACCATTCATGTCCTCGCTGCCGAGCGATTAGCCGAGTCACAAATGCTGGAGGCACTGCAACTCAGCCCGGACAAAGTCCGGTTTCGCGCCATTGAGCCGACGCTGGAAGATGTGTTTGTGACATTAACGCGGGCTGCTGAAGAAGCCGAGCATCACCCCGGCGGGGCAACAGCGGCGGAACCCGTGGTCCTGCCGACGACAACTGTTGCACCTGTCTGCGAGGTGTCGGCCGTTGAGCGCAGTGAATTACATGATGCTCCAAACGCCATTGATTCGCCGGTGCGATCCCGCCAGATAGAGAACAATGAATCCCGCTGGCGATTGATGCGGGGGTTTGTTGCGATGCTGCTGAAAGAGTTTTCTCACATCCGTCGTGAGCCGGCGACGATCTTTTTCATGCTGGTCGTCCCGGTCATGCAGACAGTCATCTTCGGGTACGCGATTGAGCAGGAAATTGAGCATATTCCGACTGTCGTGTATGATCTCGATGGTCGTCAGCAGGCGAGTGAACTGATCGACAGTTTTCGCAATACGCGATCCTTCGAAATCGTCAATTCCGTTTACGATGATGAGTCGTTCCGTCGGGCGCTGGTTTCGGGGCGGGCAAAAGTCGGGATCCGGATTCCGCCGGACTATTCCGATCGTCTGTTACGCGGAAAGCAGGTGGCTGTTCAGGTCCTGATTGATGGCAGCGACTCGCAGGTCGCCAATACGGCCCTTCATGCGGCTCAACTACTCGGCGTTTCGCTCTCGCTGAAGATCACGCGACCATTTGCGGAATCTCTGGCTGCCGTCCCGTCGCGCGATTCGACGGGCCACGCCGTAATGCCAATCGAAATGAGGCCGAGACTGCTCTATAACCCGGACTTGGAGAGCTCTCACTTCTTTGTGCCGGGCCTGGTGGGAATCATTCTGCAACTCGTCACATTGTTTCTGACGTCGTTTGCGATTGTTCGCGAACGGGAACTGGGGACACTTGAACAACTCTTCGTGACCCCCGTCGGACGATTAGGCCTACTGCTTGGTAAACTGGTTCCTTATGCCTGCATTGGAACATTGGAAACGTTGATTGTCCTCACGGTGATGGTCTATCTGTTTGGGGTACCGATTCACGGCAGCTTGTTACTGCTGATGGCACTGTCATCACTATTCATTGTCTGCGCTTTAGGGTTGGGCCTGCTGGTATCGACGGTCGCAAGAACCCAGTTACAGGCGATGCAGTTCGCCTTCCTGTTGATGTTGCCGACGGTCCTGCTGTCGGGCTTCATGTTCCCTCGCAGTGAAATGCCCTTTCCAATTTATGTCGTCTCGTTCGCGATCCCGGCGACCTATTTTCTCGAGATCCTGCGAGGCATCATTCTGCGGGGGGCGGATCTGTTCGATCTGATTCCTCAGGTCATCGGACTGGTCCTCTGCTGCATAGCCGTACTGTCAATCAGTCTGGCTCGCTTCCGCAAGCAACTGACATGATGACCAGGCAACTTTGCAGGCAACCCCGGAAGAGATAGAAACGCAGAGAGCGCGGAGTTCGCAGAGTTAAGACAGGAGAAGGCGATCACCTCGGTCTTTATCTCTGCGTTCTCCGCGCTCTCTGCGTTTCAAAAAACAAATCCCGCGAAACGCGAAGAAGTTAGAGATCGCGGTGAAGCAGATTGAATTCGGATTCTGCCCACTGGGCTCGACCTCAATTCAGTGTATTGACGGGTCACTCGCAAACAAACTCGCTATGATTTCCGCCCAAGATCCTTGAATGTTCACTTTGCCGGGAGAAGCTTGATGTATCGTCACGTTTGTTTTCCAGCCCTCTATTTCGTCTTTTTGCTTACGCATGTGCCGCAGCCGACTTTGGCGGCAGAACCTGTTTCGAAGGGACTGTTCGGCCGCAAGAATCTGGTGGCCTGGTGCATTGTTCCTTTCGACTCGAAAAAGCGAGGCCCTGAAGAACGCGCGGCGATGCTGGAAAAGCTGGGGTTCACGCACTTCGCCTATGACTACCGCGCGGAACATATTCCGACGTTTGATGCAGAACTCGAAGCGTTGAAGCGACATCATGTGGAACTGTCGGCGTGGTGGTTTCCGACGTCGCTGAATGACGAAGCGAAGATGACCCTGGCAATCTTCGCGAAGCACAAAGTGACCCCGCAATTGTGGATCACCGGCGGGGGCGGACCGACAAAAGATGCCGAGGATCAGCGACTTCGCGTCACTGCCGAAGCCGCGCGCATTCGGCCCATTGCCGAAGCGGCTGCGAAAGTTGGATGCAAAGTGGCTTTGTACAACCATGGTGGATGGTTTGGTGAACCGGAAAATCAGATCGAAATCATTCGCGAATTGAAACTGGACAATGTCGGCATCGTCTACAACCTGCACCATGGTCACGATCATCTGGACAGGTTCGCCGAACTGCTGCAGAAGATGAAGCCGTACCTCTATACCTTGAATCTGAACGGCATGGTCAAAGAAGGGGATCGCAAGGGCCAGAAGATTCTGCAACTCGGCGAAGGGGATCTGGATCTGAAGATCCTGAACATCATCCGCGACAGCGGATACACGGGTCCGATTGGGATTCTGGGGCATACGCAGGACGATGCCGAAGAGCGCTTGCAGGATAATCTGGATGGACTCGACTGGCTGTTGCCTCAATTGAACGGCCTGCCAGCCGGGCCGCACCCGAAGATGCGAACTCCAGTTCCTCGGCCTGCGGCACCTGCCCCCGCTGCAGTGAAGTCGAACAAGCCCGTTGTGGAAGGAAAGTTCGGCCAGGCACTCGATGGCCGTGCCGGTGGAGCATTCGTTGCCGGGCGAGAAGACTTCCGCAAGTTTCCGATCACCGTCGAATGCTGGACGAAGCTGGCAGACAAATCGTCGTACAACATTCTCGTTTCGAACGAACTGAAGTCATCGGGAACTCATTGGGAAATCTTTTCGATGGCGGGGAACGGACATTTCACCGCTTACCTTCCCGGATTCGCTCCCGACCACTGCAATTCTTCGGCAATGATCTGTGACGACAAATGGCACCATGTTGCGATGATTTTGGAACCCGAACGGGTTCGTCTGTTCGTGGACGGCAAGCTGGCTGCCGATCAACCGCACAAACGTAACAACCGGGCAACAGAAGCGGGTGGGCTTGCAATTGCGAGTCTGGTCGATCGCATCATTGGATGCAGCGGCCTTGTTGATGAAGTTCGAATCTCTCGTGGTGCCCGGACGATCACAGCAGTTCCGGACAAGCCATGGACATCCGACGAGTCCACAATTGGGCTCTGGCATCTGGATGAACTGGTCGAACAGAAGCGGTTCGAAGACGCGACTCCTTTGAAGAACGCAGCATTGCTGGGGGATGCGGGGGTCGCCAATCCGGGGCCAGCAAAAAGTACGGCATCGACGAACAAGATTGAAGGACATTGGGGCGAAGACGCGATCGGGTTTCGTTGGACCGAAGCAGATTCTCGGGATGAACGGGTCGGCAAGGTCGAAAGCGGGCCGTTCTTCAGCGGATCTGTCACTGGTGCTGGCGGACCAGTGTATAAGGGAATCGTTGTCCGTCTGGGCGATCAGCGCGAAGCGTCGATCCTTTACGACACGGAGTTATTACGTGTCGCCGCAGGTTGGAATGGGTTTCTCAAGTTTGACCCTGCGCGATTTGGTGTCATCGTTCCACCGAGAATTGACGGCACAGCATCGTTTTCGACGCCACGATTTCCTGGAGTTTCTCTTCAGGAACAGTTCATAAATTTTCGAGAAGCAAATCCGTATGGTCCGTTGCCCAGGGCGGTGGCGCACTATGAAGGCCTGTCTCGACAGGGACAGCGTGTTGTGCTGAAGTATTCGGTCGGAACGGCTTCGGCGGAATCTGGCAGCAACTCGCCGAATACGATGATTCTGGAGTCACCCTGGCTGGAACAGCGGGCCGATGTTAAAGCCATCACTCGAACGTTTCGGATCGATCCGTCACCCGTTCCGATCCGCCTGATGGTTGCTGACGCTTCGGCGAAGGTGAGGCTACATGCTCAATCAGAGTCTGCCAGTCTGGTCGAACAAGCAGGGATCGGGCGAGTCCTCGTGATTGCCCCGCATGCCAAGCCTGTCGTCATCAAGCTGTTGTTAGGTTCTGCCGACGCGAACGAAGCCACCATCGAACAAATCGTGGCTGCTTCGCCCGCGCCGGAAGATTTGCTGGCATTGAGTCAACCAGGGACACGCCTCTGGGGTGAGCCAATTGTAACCAAAGGAGAACTCGCGAAGCCTGATCCAGCATCCGATGCGGCTCAATTTCCATATGTTGTCGACACAATCACCTTGCCATTTGAAAATCGATTCAACGCACTGTTCTTTTGCGGTGGTCACGATTTCTTCGCCGATGGTCGTGCGGCAGTCTGCAATTTGCATGGTGACGTCTGGCTGGTTGACGGGGTCGACGCAACGCTGGATCGCCTCACTTGGCGACGGTTCGCCACAGGCCTCTTTCAACCACTCGGGTTGAAGATTGTCGACAACATCGTCTATGTCGTTGGTCGAGACCAGATCACTCGACTGCGAGATTTGAATGACGATGGTGAAGCCGATGTCTACGAGAACTTCAACAACGATGCCCATGTCACACTCAATGGCCACGAATACGTGACGTGCCTGGAAACGGATCGGGCGGGCAATTTTTACTATGTCAAAGGGAACTGCAATTCGCAGACGCCGCACGATGGAAGCGTATTGCGAGTCTCTCGAGATGGTTCAAAACTCGACGTTTTCGCCACGGGATTTCGGAATTCGAACGGAATCGGAATGGGGCCGAATGATGAATTGACTGTGGCGCCCCAGGAGGGGGAATGGACCCCCGCTTCGGCGGTCTTTCTGGTTCGCGAAGGAGGATTCTATGGCGGGATGATGTCCCACCATCGCAAGGTGGCACCGACGGATTTTGAACGGCCGCTGGTCTGGTTTCCGCGACTTGCAGACAACAGTTCCGGTGGGCAGGTCTGGATCAACAGCGATCGCTGGGGGCCACTTTCCAATCAATTACTGCATCTTTCGTATGGGCAGTGTCGACTGCGGTTGGTCTTGCGCGATTCAGGACCGATACCGCCAACGGCTGTGAACGGTGCCTCGATGGAACTGCCTCTGCGATTTCTCTCTGGAATTCATCGCGGTCGCATGAATCCGCGTGATGGTCAACTCTATCTGACGGGACTCAAAGGCTGGACCACCAGTGCGGTTCACGATGGTTGCTTTCAGCGAGTCCGCTATACGGGAAAGGTGGCTTGCGTCCCGATTGCGATGAAAGGGTATCAAAACGGAGTGTCGCTCACATTCACCAGCGAACTCGATCCGGAGGCGGCGGAAGAGACGTCCAACTATCAATTGGAGGGATGGAATTACAAGTGGTCGGCCGCGTACGGATCACCTGAGTTTAAGCCGTCGGCACCGGGACAGATCGGTCGTGATGAACGGGAAGTGAAATCGGCGACATTGTTGAAAGACCGGCGAACGGTATTTCTGGAACTCACTGACATGGTTCCGATCGATCAGTTGTCGATCGGATATACGCTGCTTACGAGTTCAAACCGCCCGATTGAACAAACGGTTGTGATGACTTTCAACGCGATCTCGATGGAGTCGTTTCGCGAGGAAGAATTGCACCGGCGATCCGTTGACCCCGAGCGAACTCGATTGCTGGCGTCGCTCGTTCCTGGTGTTCTGCGAAAGCGTATGGGGAAAGACGCGAATGACTCTGGATCGATTCTGCGCCTCATTGCGTGGAATGAAACTGTCTCGAACTCCAGCCCCGTTGCAACGATAGTGAGAGGCTGGTTGCGAGTTCCGACAACGGGGTTTTATCGATTCTCGTCACATCCCTGGAAGGATGGAGTCCGGATCTCTATCGGGAAGCATGGCAGTTTGAAGTTACCCGCAGAGGGGCTCGAACTCTCCCTTGGTCGAGGTTTCCATCCGATCGAGTTCGACATTGAGGCGGACGACGGCCAGTTCCGGCTGATGTGGGAAAGTGCTCGTTTTCCACTCGAAGCAATACCCGCAGTCCATTTGCAGCACGTTCCGACAGCAAATGAATCGTCATCGCAGAGAGACGTTGGTTCCGTGCTGTTCCAGCAATTTCGCTGTGCGAATTGTCATGAGCAGGTACCGGTCGAAAGAGGAACTGGAAGCGATACGGGATTTGATTCCGTGTCATTCCTCAATAGCCTGCGATTAGGTCCGCGACTGGATGGGGTTGGCTCGCGTTTGCAATCCACCTGGATTGAAGAGTGGATTCGCCATCCACATCATCTGCGCAGTGACTCAACAATGCCAGCGGTTCTGGCTGATGACGATGTCGCAACCGCAAGTGACATTGCCGCGTATCTGGCGACTTTCCAGGGCCCGGCGGTGATTGAAGCAAGTTCTGCTCCTGTCGCTGACGTAGCAACTGGAGCAGACCTGTTCGAACGATTGGGCTGCATTGCCTGCCATACGGTGAAACGCCCCGATCAGCCCGATGAATGGAATCGCGTCTCGCTGCATTACGTGAATGCGAAGTATCAGCCGAAAGCACTGCTTGGATACCTGCGAACGCCGCACGCTCATTACCCGAATTCCCGGATGCCAGACTTTCGTCTGGCGGATTCTGAATCGTTAGCCTTGATCGCGTTTTTGCGACGTGAGGCGACGGGAAAGCTGGAAACTGCCAGCCCATCTACAGGAAACGTTGAACGAGGCCGAGTTGCGTTTGAAAAGAATCGTTGTGGCAGTTGTCACACGACAAAGCACGATGGATTACTTGCCAAACCAGATGTTCGAATGGATCTGAACAAGCTGTCGGGATGTCTGGCAGAAGAGTCCAAGCCAAACCTGCGTTCACCGCGGTTCGCGATGAAGCCCGACCAGAGATCTGCACTTGTCGCCTTCCTCAAATCGAATCAGGCAGACACTCCTCAGCGGCATTCTGCGAGATCGACCGCGGTCTGGATGATGCAGTTGCGGTGTCAGGCATGCCATGTTCGTGATCAGGAACGATCACAGTGGCCAGAGATCATCGTGGACGAAGGATCGGGACGACAGGGGGATGCGATTCCCCAGTTGACCTGGGTGGGTGAAAAGCTGCAGGGCCCCTGGATCGAGAAATTCTTGAAAGGGGAAGTGCCCCAGAAGCCTCGTCCCTGGTTGACCGCACGAATGCCAGCATTTCCCGCTTATGCGGTAATGCTGGCCCACGGACTGTCTGCTGAGCATGGGGTTCCGTTTCAGGAAAAATTCCCATCTGATAAGCCGGAAGCGGCGGTGGAACTTGGCCGAAAGCTGACGCTGCGTGACGGGGGACTCGACTGCCGACAATGTCATGGCGTTGGTCGAGAACAACCTCGTAGCGATGCCGCGACGCAGATTGCCTTGGGAATCAATTTTGCGATGACGAAGGAGCGACTGCGACCCGAATTCGCACTCAGGCAATTACTCGATCCGCCGCGTTATGATGTTGGTTCCCGGATGCCTCGCTTCGCCCCGGATCTGAAGACAACGTCTGCCAAACAGATCGAAGGGGGAAATGCGATTCGGCAATTTGAATTGCTGAAAGATTACTTATGGTCCATCAAGGCCGATTGAATCAGGCAAGCCTTCAGGGGTGATCCGTCTGCAGTTCAGGGCAACTCGCGGATCAGGATGCTGGAGAATTCGATTGCGTCACCGTGATGCTGTAAGGCGATCGGCCCCTTGGCAGGGATTCCAGGCAGCAGTGCGTTTTCAATGACCAGTTCACCATTCAATCGCACTGTCAAACGCTCCCCTTTCATCACAATGACAAATCGATTCCATTGACCGATCGGTTTGTCGGCGACCTTCGTGGGAGTGACCCCTGCGCGAACTTCCGGAGATTGTTTGGGATCAGTCCGGTATCCATAGACTTCGCCGCTTCCCGCAGGACGACACCACATGTTGACCTGGCTCTTGCTGCTGCCTCGCAGATAAATGCCGCTGTCGCCAGCGTCGTCGACTTCCACTTCAACGGGCTTCCCGTCTGCACCGACTTCATCCAACCCTGTGGACAGCGTCTTAGGCCACTTCTTTTTGGTCGGCTTTCCCGTCCAGCGCCAGTCGCAGATCATTTCGAAATCGCCGAATTCCTGTTCGGTCCAGAGATTCGGATCGGCTGCATCGCACTTGCCATCGTAAACCAATCGCCAGTCGGCAGGTTTCCAGTGAGCTTTGTGTTGATCGGTGGCCTTCCATCCTGTCAGGTCGAGGCCGTTGTAGAGAGAGCGAAATCCGGTTGCGGGGAGTGCAATCTCGGATGGCTGAGGGTTTGTTGACGGAAGTTCCTTGATCTTGATGTTTCGGAAATGGCATTCAGAACCTTCAGATTCCAGGCAGAGATAGCCTTTTCGAGGACTGCATTTCGTTCCCCCGCTGACTTCCTTTCCATTCACTTCCAGCTTGATCGTGCCGTCATTGCAGATCACTCGATAATGATTCCATTCCGGTGATGGCTTACATCGCTTTTCACTGGGCAGGCAACGACTCCACCCATTCGGATGTGGGCGATCGGGGACCATGGTTGCACCCCAGATTGGAAATATATCCCCGTGACTTGTGTAATTCGCAGTCTCATGTCCATCCAGGATCTGAACTTCGATTCCCCGGGAAAATGGGCCGCCAACGGCTGTGATGGGATCACCCCAGACAAACAATCCGGCATTCCCGCCGGCCTTCATGTGTCGCCATTCCAACTCGATGACGAAGTTTTCGTACATTCGGTCGGATCGCAGGGTTCCCGTGGGAACCCCCGTGCTGACAATCAGCCCGTCCTTGACGGAAAAAGTGTTCGGGGCCACGTTGACGGGTGTCCAGCCGGCAAGGTCCTTGCCATTGAACATTGGCACGAACCCGACCTCATCGGCCGCCGACAGTGGTGCAGCGGCAACGAACAGCAGGCAAGCAGTCATCGTGTTGCGCATCGAGATTCCTTGGCGTCAAATCGGGCTTTTACGCGTGGCAGTCGGAGCATCTTGTCATGAGTGCGACGCCATTTCTACGGCATTAGAAAATCGACTGGACGACTTCACCCCGACTGATGGGAATCGGTCGTCCGTCCGTGTCGTGCATGTGAGTCTCTGGTTCGTAGCCGAGGCAATGGAAAATCGTTGCCATCAGGTCACGGGGCTCAACGCGTCCTTCGACGGGATAGGCGGCGTCTCGATCTGATGAGCCGTGAACCACTCCACCACGGACACCACCACCAGCGAGTGCGATTGAAAAGACATGCCCCCAGTGGTCGCGTCCAGCATTCCCATTAAATTTCGGGGTCCGTCCAAACTCGCCCAGCCAGACAACCAACGTCTGGTCCAGCAAGCCGCGTTCAGACAGGTCCATCAGCAGCGCCGAATAGGCCTGATCCATCATCGGCATCAGGAAGTCCTTGCAGGCCTGGGAATGAGTGGCATGTGTATCCCATCCCCCTTGGTTAGGAAGATCCTTGATACGAGTCCAGTTGATTCGGACGATGGATGAACCTGCTTCAACCAACCGACGGGCGAGCAGTACGCTTTGGGCGTAGCGTGATCGCCCGTAGCGGTCTCGAATAGAATCGGGTTCCTGTGACAGATCAAATGCCTGGCGTGCAGCCGAGCCACTCAGCAGCCCGAGTGCATGATCGCTTTCTTCCACATAGCGGCTGACAGGAAGAGCCTTGATGGAATCTGCGACGCGCTGATTGACCTGATCCAGCAGTCGGCGGCGATTTGCAAAACGGGACGTGGAAATCTCATCGGGAAAGGCCAGATCCGGAATCCGGAACGTCGGTGCATTCGGATCACAGTTAATCAACCAGGGATCATTCTTCCGGCCCAGGAATCCTGCGTCTTGACCCGGCCAGGGAAAATTTCCGTCGTTCCAGACATGTTCTGGAAGTGCGATTGATGACGGCAGGCCGTTTCGCGCGGGTCGCAACAGGCGAACAATACTGTCGAGGCTCGGCCAAAGATTTGGAGCTTTGGCGATCACACTTTCCGCATTCAACGGAACGTGTGACATCCCTGTCAGCATGGCATAGCCACTCGACGAGTGGGCATTGTCACCCGTATACATCGCTCGCAGGACGGCGATCTTGTCCGTCAGCAACGCCGTCTTCGGCATCAACTCGCAGACGTTCAGTCCCGGGGTCGCTGTTGAAATCGGCTGGAATGGACCGCGAACTTCCAGAGGAGCATTCGGCTTGGGATCCCACGTCTCTTGCTGTGCCGGTCCCCCATTTAACCAGAACAGTATGACCGACTTTGCTTTTCCAAACGCAGCACCGGCTCCCGCCCCTGCCGATCGAACTTCCGCAGCACCAGCGGTGGATTGGCGACCGAATTGGTTGAGTGCCAAACTACCGGCACCCAGACCACTCGATTGCATCAACGCACGCCGACTGAGCCTCAATCGGGCCAATTCATTGAAATCCACCGCCATTTCGTGAACTCCCACCCAAACGGCTCTGCCTGAAACGAGTTACATGCATGCACTGACACTTTTCTATCAATGCCAGTGTCATGTGTAATCTAGCGTTTCCATCGCTCAAATGCATCAGCAAACTTCAATGTCATTTCGAAAAACGTAGGGACGATTACCGCCCTGCCGCCTTATCCGAAATGTCTTTGCGGCACCAGGCACCGTCCCAGCGAATACACTTAACTGCTTGGTAGGCATGCAGTTTTGCGTCCGCCAGCGTGTCCCCCAGGGCGGTGACGCCGAGTACGCGGCCACCGTGATTCACAATCTGATCCCCTTCCTTTTTCGTTCCCGCATGAAAAACTTTCGTGTCGGGAACGAGTGCGGCTTCTTCGAGACCTCGCAAGGGCTTTCCGTTGACATAGTCACCGGGGTATCCGGCCGATGCCATCACAACGCAGACCGAAGGACGTGGGTCCCATTCGATCGATTCGATCTCTTCCAGCTTTCCTTCCGCCGTCGCATACATCAGTTGGGCGAGGTCTGTTTTCAGTCGCATCAGGACGGCCTGAGTTTCCGGATCCCCCAGGCGAACGTTGAATTCGAGGACTTTCGGACCCTGATTGGTCAGCATCAGACCGGCATACAAGCAGCCTCGAAACGGTCTACCTTCCTTTTTCAACTGGTGGACAGTTGGAACCAGGATCTTTTCGACGACCATATCGATCAGTTCGGGGGTAATCATCGGGGTCGGTGAGTAGGCACCCATCCCACCGGTATTTGGACCGGTATCTCCGTCAAACGCAGCCTTGTGGTCCTGGGCGGCTTCGAGAGGGATGATCGTTTGACCATCAACAAAGGCGAGCAGGCTGACTTCTTCACCCTCCAGTCGCTCTTCGATAACGATCCGGGCACTCGCCTCGCCGAATTCCTTCATCAGCAGCATGCGCCGAATGGCATCGCGTGTTTCTTCTTTCGACGAACAGACGACGACCCCTTTTCCTGCTGCCAATCCATCGGCCTTCACGACAAATCGCTCGGTATGCTCTTTCTCGTCGACGTAGCTGATGGCTTCGGCAGTGTTTGTGAAGACCCGGAAATCAGCGGTTGGGACATTCGCTCGCTTCATCAGTTCCTTGGCGAAAGTCTTTGAGCCTTCGAGTTCTGCGGCCTTACGCGTGGGGCCAAAAATGCGGAGATCGGCTTTGAGGAACTCGTCCACGATTCCTGCGACGAGGGGAACTTCCGGTCCAACGACAGTCAGATCGATTTTTTCCGTCTGTGCAAACTTAAGCAGACCGGGGATGTCTGTGGCTTTGATGTCCACATTCGTCACATCCAACCCGGTGCCGGCATTTCCCGGTGCACAAAAGACATGGGTGACCAGAGGCGACTGTTTCAGCTTCCAAGCGATGGCATGTTCGCGACCGCCGTTTCCAACAACGAGAATCTTCATAACCCGAAACGCATCCTTAGAGAATTCTGCGATCGCCAGGCAATCACAACCATCAATGACCGTCGGCGATGTTCGTCACCAGCCACGGGAAGGTGTCGACAACGCGAAGGCGGATGATACCAGTGTCGCGCGTTACTGAGTAGGTTGCGGAGAGATTGACCTGGAGATTGCCTGCAGCGAATCCCACTCGCCCCAGCCACAGACGTAAGCCGCTACGCAGCCATAGCTTAGCCGCCTCGAAGACCGCAACTTCGGTCCCAGCGATGAACCGCGACTCTATTCCAAACTGAACATCATGCAGCAGACCCTCCGCGACCTGGGACATCAGGGGACAGCTCTGGTTGGATTTGGCGACGAATTCGTCGAACTCGAAAACGTCAATCAGCTCGGCGGCATCGCCATCGACAGGAGCCGACGTGATCGGGACAGTTCAAAGACCAGCAGCGGGACCAGCCAACTTCCCCAGGCAGCCGCCTGATAGGGCCACTCCGGTCCATAGTCGATGACGGTCAGTAACCCACCGATCACTCTGATGACGACGGCCGAGCACAGCAGCACAAAGCAGCGTTGCATCCAGAGTCGATGTTTGGCGAATCGCCGCCGGACGGCTGTTCGCCATCCGAGAGCCATGCAGATCGCGGTCGCAATCGCCAGGAACGCAAAGCCCATCGCGGCAATCGGCCCCGTCATTGCGTGATACGCCATCAGCAGTCCGCTGGGTGCCACCAGAAACAGGATGTTGATCGCCTGAATTCGGCCGAGGTAACGGTGCCACTTCGGGAACCGCGATCGAAATCGATCGCTGATCAGGAACATCCCGAGGATCAGCGACAACGGCCCCGAAACCAAATGCGTATAGAAGGCCCAGTGGTAGCCCTTCCAAAAATACTGTTCGCGATCCTGCAGAAAATCGGACTCAAAGTTTGGCGGCAGATAATCGCGATAGTTGAGTACCACCGCGATCGTGACTCGCAAGATCAACAATCCTGCCAGCAACGGTAGAAGCTGCATCCGAACTATCGAGTCGAACGTCTTCACGATCATCTTCAAACTTTGCGAGCTAAATGGCCGTGCGCGATTTTGCTCGAAGGTCAAGGAGGAGGTCGCCGCGATGCCACTGCTTCTCTGAGGACTCCGAAGCAGTGGCATCGCGGCAACAACCATAATCGCGCACGGTCATTTAGAATTCTCCGATTGTATCCGCCGCATTGATCGTCATCAGAGCGTGACGAACCTTCTGGTCGAGGTTGTAATTCACAAACCGGACCGCGCCATCCGCTATCAGCACATGCAGACCACCGGTATGTGAAACTTTGCTCTTCGGCCCCAAACTCAGAAAGAATTGCTCTTCCACATCCATCGGTGACATCCAGGGAACGGATTTCTCCGAGTCCACTTCGACGACCATGATCGTATTGCTCGCCCCGTCCGTGATCTCAGAGATGGACTTGGAAGCAGTACCGGGAAAACAGGTATCAGCTCCGACGACAACCACATAGGAAGTATTAGTGTACGGACCAGGGACTGAAGGACAGTGATACGGGTTCACATGCGTCCTGGCCGCTTCCGCATTCACCGGATCGTCCCATGGTTTTGAGAAATCGATCTTATTGTACAGCGGTGCGTGATCAAGGTAGGGAAGTATCAACGTCCGCCAACTGTGTAGCCGTTTGCCATCGGCATCGACGGTGTAAGCCGGAGGAAAAGCTCCGTACGTGTCATGGTAATTGTGTAGCGCCAGTCCAATCCCCTTGAGGTTGTTCTTACACTGAGTTCGCTTCGCAGGTTCTCTCGCGCGCCGCTGGGCAGGTAGCAGCAATGCAATCACCAGACATCCGATGGGAACGATCCACAGCAGATGCCAGAGCCTGAATTTCGATCCTGCCTTCAAAGGAGCGGGAACGTTCTCAGGACTGGGGCTAGCGTACGGATTCTCTGTCATCGAAGTCTCCCTGTTATCAGTGTTTCTTGGCCGACGATGGAATTGAAAAATCCGCTCCCTTCGTGAAATGGGAGCCCCAGTGGACTTCGATCGATTGACGTGTGGCAGCCATTTCAGGGAATTCGGCATAGCCGCGACGATGTCAAATTCCTGCGAGGCGCTCCGTCGCGTCGCCAAATTCTCGCAGTTCGATCCCCATACGATCCAGCAGCGCCAAGTACAAACTGCAGAGCTTACGGCGGTCGTTACCGGCCGGCATGAAGTCCATCGTCCGTCCCGTTTGCAGCGTCCCTCCCAATCCGCCCGCCAGGATCGTTGGAACCTGATTCGAGTTGTGCGCATCCCAGTGTTCCGAGATGAAGAGCAGACACGAATTGTCCAGAACAGTGCGATCCCCTTCCTGCATCGCCGCCAGTCGTCCGATCAGGTAGGCGTACTGCTCCACATGGAACTTGACGATCTTCTTGTATTCCGGTCCGGTATTCGAATGCGAATAGCTGTGGTGATCGTCCTTGATATCCAGAAACGGATACGTCTGACCCGATAGATCGCGCGAAAGCAGCAGCGTGGCAACGCGTGTCCGGTCTGTCTGGAAGGCCAGGGCAATCACATCACACATCGCCTTGGCATACTCACTCAGATTTGAAGGCAATCCGTCGGAAGGCCGCTGCGCTGCACGTTGCTGAGTCTGAGCCGCATCGGAGGGTTCCGTTCGCAGCTTCTTGACTCGCTGTTCGGTCTCGCGGACGGACGCAAGATACTCGTCGATCTTCACTTGATCTGAACCACTGGCCGAACGTCGCAGGTCATTCGCTTGCTCCAGAACGTGATCGAGGATACTCCCCTGCAGTTTGCCGCTCTTTTTGCCAAACAATCCATCGAAGGCGAGTGACGGATAGAGTTCAATCGGAACCGGTGAATCAGGGTTCTGCCACGAGATGTGAGAAGCATAAACCATCGAATACTGACTCTCGTGAAATCCGCTGACGGGATGTTCACAGCCAAGAACGAGACTGGGTACGGCTGATTCCTGCTCGTACTTGCGAGCCAGCAACTGGTCCATGCTGGCTGCCCCACGGATGATTCGTCCGCGTTGCAATGCCACTCCGGACAGGATGTTGCCGGTACAACGAGCGTGTCCACCACCGGCATTTCGGTTGAACAATCCGTTGATGACGTTGAGCTTGGTCTTATGCGGAGTCAGCGACTCCAGGCTGGGCCCAAGTTCCATCGCGTCGCCTTGCCCCTTTGCCCACCAGTCTGGTGGCGAGATGCCGTCGCCCTGAAAGAAGCAGGCAAACCGCTTGGGAGCGGAAACCGGGTTCACCGTTTCGTTTCCCCAGACACGCACGGATTCGAGCCACGGCAATGCGACCGAAACACCAAGGCCCTTCAGGACGGCTCGACGAGAGATTTTTGCTTTCATTATCGTTCGGCTCTCTGATTCTGGGTTCGAAAACGAGCAGTGGAAAAATCGCGGCACCGCTGGTTACGGAACTGGGGACTTCGAACAATGGTCTCGACCAAGGGTACAAAACGGTCGCCGTTCGTGTCGAGAGCGACTCGCATCTCTTCCAGAAGTACATCATCGGACAACTGCAGGGATCGACCGAGAGAATATCCCAGCAGCTTGCGACAAATCGTCCGGAGGAAGTCATCGCGACGTTCTTTAATCAGGTGACGGGCGAACTCGGGGATGCCATGAGCCTCGGTCCCATCCGCCAGTTTCACGACATTATCAACCGGTCGATTCGCCAGGTCCTTCGTCCGTCGTCGGCCAATCGGATCAAATCCTTCCATCGACAGCCCGACAGCATCAAACCGGACGTGGCACCGCGCACATTTGTCCGCTTCAACATGCAGCGCCAGTAATTCCCGGATCGTCTTGCCGTTGGTATCAGTTTCCTTTGCGGGGAGGGCCACTACATCAGCAGGAGGAGCTGGAATATGTTCCCCAAGAACTTTGTGAACCACCCAGAAGCCTCGCTTCACAGGGCTGGTACGTTGTGGTTGAGAGTTTTTCGTCAGAAAAACAGCCATCCCCATGATGCCGCCTCGGCCTTGGTCTCGCAGTCCCGTGACGGGAATCCATTCCCCCGGTTTCCCATTGAACGGAAGGCCGTAGTGGCGAGCCAATCGCTGGTCAACGAATGTCTGATCGGAGTCGATCAACTGGGTGATCGGAAGATTGTTGCGAATCAAATGAGTCGCCAGTCGGGTGGGCTCTTCCAACATCGCCAGCTTAAGAGGATCGTCGAATTCCTTGAAGATATTCCGATCCACGGATTCCTGTTGCGCGAAATCGCGGTATCCGAGCCATTGCCCGAAGAATTCCGCCGCAAAATCCGTCACTCGTTCGTCCTTAAGCATCCGGCGTGTTTGCGCGACGAGCATGGCTTCATCGCGCAGCTTTCCCGCTTCGGCCAGATCCAGCAGTTCGGCATCGGGCTGCGATGACCAGAGGAAATAGCTCAACCGGGACGCGATCGCCAGATCGCTGAGCGGCTTCACAGTGTCGCCAGCGGGAGCAGGATCAATTCGATAGCCAAAGTAGGGTGACATCAGGATTCGAATGATCGAAGCACGAACAGCCTGTTCCAGGCCATGTTCTTCCTGTTGCGCGACTTCGTGGAAGAACGACCGCAGGTCGTCGAGTTCCTTCGGCGTGAGCGGACGTCGATAAGCTGCGTGAGCAAACTTTTCCAAGTTCTTCAGGTACAGCGGTTCGGCCTGCTTCAATTGCGTGCGCTGCATTGCCAGTGAGGTGCGGATCTGTTCGAAAAACAGATGAATCGGATGCCCCTTCACCTCTTCGATCGGTGCCTTGACGCCGGAGCGGTCGAGATAGACTCGCTCAAATCGATGTAGAGTTTCAAGTTCAACCAGCTTTGGATCTTCCTCCTTGAAGGGATCGAAATCGGCGTGCTTCAGGAAGTTGCGTTCGGACCGTTCGAAGAAGACAAACCCACGCAGCATCTTTTCGGTAATGCCGGTACTGAATTCGAGTTCCTTCCAGAGGCGATCGAGTTCTCGGTTCTCGTCGTCGTTCAGGACATGCTTGCAGAGAGGTTTGTCGTCGCGAAAGAAGCCTTCGATCAGGTGAAATCCTGCCGAAAGCCCACGATCTCCATCGACAAAGTAGAACCGATTGGGAAACTGTTGACAGAATGCGATACCAGACGCTTCAACGCTCTTCGCCACAGGATTCTCAGGATCAACGAGCAAGTGCGCGGTGTCTGTACCAACCGCAGTTTTGTTTTCGGGGCTGCCCGCCTCGAGCAGAGAAACAGCCAGCGCACCAGACTTTGTATGAGGCCGATCGAGCTCCACATCAACCGAGAATCGAACGTCGCGCAGGTCTCCGAACGCCTTGGCAGGAATTTCAATCTCCAATGATCCTGGGGCGGCGATCACACACGCGTCTGCCGCGATTGTCTCTCCGTTCGGATGGAGACCGAACTTTGACCGCTCCAGTTGGTCAGGAGCCGCTTCCATCAGCAGTGCTCGCAATGGAAGAGCTTTCTTGACGGGAGGATTCGCTGTCGTTTGCCCCGAAAATCCCATCCCCTTCAGTATCACTAAACCTTTGCCTGCGGCGGCATTTCCAGGTTTGACACTGATGACAAAGGCGACCTTTTCGCGTCGATCAAGATTCTTGAAGTCGAGTGTCAGAAGTCGCGTTGGCTGTATCGCTTTCGGATTAAATGTATCGCGTTCGGCTGCAGTTTTGCCACGACGATCCAGGTGCTGCACGGGGCCATTTCCGGCATTGGAGACGATCGCTTCCGTCTCCTTCGGGCAGATTTCCAAGCTGACGTTCTGAATCTGAACCGCCAGACTCTGAATGACACTTCGCGCGGATTGTGAAAGAACAGGCACGGCAGCATCGGCCGGTGCTTCGATCCCCTGCCAACCGCGTCGCAGCCATCCCACATAAAAACCATCGTCCCCTTTGCCTTCCAGAAGTTCATACAGCGACTTCAAATACTTCGCACTCAACTGTCGCTGCAGAGCCCACTGATCCAGCGTGATTGCAGACTGGCTTGCAGGACGATATCGGAACTGCCAGCAGGCTGTCAGATATCTTTCGTAGTTGACCTTGTGCTGTTCGTAGAACTGCAGAATGGCCTGTTCGTAGAATTTGGTACGGTCTGCAAACGTCGCCACGGGGTACGGCGCGAATTCCACACCCGTTGTCGTCAGAATGGCATGATCCGCAACATGCTGAGCCGCACTATACAGCTTGGCGAACAACCCGGGCGACATCGAAAGTGCTTCGCCCGTATTGCTGAACCCTTCCCCGGCAGCGGGATCAACAGGAAACGCCAGCGTCGGCCGGATATCAACGCCGGCCAACTCACGGATCGTATGATCATATTCGGCGTTGGTGAGCCTTCGGGGCAGGACCACGCCTGGATCTCCTGCCAGCTTGCGGGCTTCCCCATCCAGTACCGTTCGCAACGTCTTGAGAAACTCGGCACGGGCCGTGGCGGTCGGTTTCTGCTTCGCCGACTTGGGAGGCATTTCTTCGCGCTGAACGAAGGTGATCACATGTTCCCACTGCCGAAAATCTTCTGCTGCCGCCTCGGCGGATTCGTAGCGGGCAAGATTCAATTCCGCTTCAGCCAGCTTGGCATTATGGCATTCCGCACAATGAGTCTGAATGAACGGAACGATCGAATCTCGAAACGGATCGGCTGCAAAGCCTGACAGAGTGAGGAGTTGAAAAACCGCCGCACACGTAGCAGCCAAAGCGGTCTGGGATCGAAACAAAGGAGGGACCATCAGGAACTCGATAGGATAACTTCAATGGAGTACAGCAATGAACAGCACGACGGATCACCGTTGATCAACCGCACAAATCGGCAAACGTTGATTGTTACAGCCTCAGGCTGATTCTTCAATAGTGATGTTTCCGAAGTCGCTTGCGGAGGCGGATCAGGCGGATAGCATGACGTTGTTGGACTGTTTACGGAGTTTTTCTTACGGAGTTTTTCTAAACTGTCGCACGAACACAGGACGAATTTCATGTCCACGATTCCTCATTTCTGCCCTTCGTTGCTCGTTGCCTGTCTACTGCTCTGTGGATCATTCGCCATGGCGCAGGAGGACAATTCGAGGCACATGAGTACTGCTTCGGCTGATCATGGCGATGGTCATGCGACCGAGGGGCACGATTTTTCACGCGAAGACCCCTACGATAAGTATCGTCAACGTGAATCGTATCTGATGTGGATGATCCGATGCATGGGACCGATTGGTCTGCTGATCTCGGTGGCAGGACTGTTCAGTTTCGTGCTGACACTTGTCGTCGTGATTCGCGGTCAGGGACCGTTTGCCTTTGCAGCACTGGTATTCCTCGTGCCGATTCCATTTTTGCTCGGGCTGTTTGGTACTGCCCAGGGAATGATCCTGTCTCTTCAGGTCATCGCCACGAGTACCGTCTCACCAAAGCCTTCCGAGATTTCCGACGGTATCGCGACATCGTTATTCAACCCGATGCTTGGCTTGGTGTTTATGACGCCAAGCTATCTGGCGGCGACGATTGGGTCGATCTTCCGTTCATGCGCGAAACCGGACGCCAATTAGATACGGATCGTGGACGGTTGACAGCCGTGCAGCCAGGAACCAATCCATGCAGCCCATAACGATCGCCGATCGGTATCTCGGCTGTTTCCTCGGCCAGAGCATTGGAGACGCGGTCGGGAGTCCGATTGAAGGGATGGCTCCCGACATGATCTATCAGTTCTTTGGCGACAGCCAGGCTCTGATGCAAGTTCCAGTCGATCGCGAACTGCACTACACAGACGACACCGAAATGATGATCGGTGTTGCTGAAGCTCTGTGCGACCACGGCCGGATTATCGAAGATCGTCTGGTCGAGCGATTTGTCGCCAATCTGAATCCCGCTCGCGGCTATGGTCCCGGTGCGATTCGCGTGTTGCAGGTGATGTACGAGGGTGGAAACTGGAAACATCTGACGGAAACCATGTTTCCGGGCGGTTCTTACGGAAATGGAGCGGCGATGCGAGTCGCTCCGGTTGGACTCCTGTTCCACTCCGATCTGGATCGGGTCTGGCACGAGGCGCGGTTGTCCGCCCTTCCAACTCATGTCCATCCCATGGGAATCGAGGGAGCTCAATTGCTGGCGGTCGCAGTCGCCTGGTTGATGACGCATCCCGTGTTCGAACCTGAGGCAATGTACGCAGAGTTGCTCCGCCGAGCGGTTACTGACGAATTCCGCTGGTTGCTTTCGACGGCCGCGAATCTCTCTGCCGATGATTCGGTCAGTATGCTGGGGAACGGGATTGAAGCTCAACGATCGGTGGTCACCTCAATCGCCTGCTTTGCGCTTTCACCCGATGACTACGTGGAGGCGGTCGGTCGAGCCATCGGCCTGGGAGGAGACACCGATACTTTGGGGGCGATGACAGGAGCACTCAGCGGTACACATTTGGGAGTCGCCGGTCTTCCAGGGAACCTGGTCAATCAGTTGGAAAATGGAGAACGCGGGCGAGATGCGATCATTGCACTCGCGGGGCGTCTCCATGACCGATTTTGTCTTCCTGCCCTTGTCTGAAAGCCTTTGACGACCGGTCAACCTTTTTTGCGAGGGCCAAAGCCCTGTGCCATAGATTTCTACAATCCCTGAACCGCGATGAGGCGATATTCTGAAACAGAAAATCAAAGAAATAGTCGAGGTGAGTGCTTTTCAGAAACCTTGGGAGTTTCCGGTCTTACGGCCCAAGTGGGCCAGCTGTTCACCCAGCCAGGGCCCTTCGGCCCTGGGAAACGATGTAAAACAGGATCTGAGGCCTGAAGGGCCGAATATTCCTTTGGTATCTAGAATCTTCGAATGGAACGACCGGCCCTTCAGGCCTCATGAAGATTTTGGCTGGGATCGATTCCAGGGCCGAAGGGCCCTGGCTGGGTGAACTACTGGCCCATTGGGCCGCAAACCATGGCTGAACCTAACGAAAATTGCATTCTACGGGGTGTAGATGCCTATGGTCCTGTGCTGTACTGAACAACCCCAAGCGGGGGACAAACACTCCTGTTGAGTTTGCGTTTCCGTCGCGGCGGGTTCACAATCACCGGGCGATCTTCCGTTTATAATTCCCCAGATAGCGAGCCCGCCGTGAGTCAGACCCTCCCTTCGGAACTTGAGCCTTCCCGTGGAACCAGCTTCGGCCAATGGATGGCATTGATTGCAGCACTGCTCGGCTGGATGTTTGACGGGTTCGAATTGGGCCTGCTCCCACTCGTTGCTCGACCTGCACTGACGGATCTGCTTGCAGATGCCGTCAAGGAGCACGGAAACAGCTTCGTTGACCTGTGGGAAGGGGTCTGGACAGCAGGATTCCTCGTCGGAATGTCAACCGGTGGTGTCGTGTTTGGCTGGCTGGGCGATCGAATCGGTCGAGTGCGGGCAATGACACTCAGCGTGTTTGCCTACTCGGTCTTTTCCGGATTGTGTGCATTTTCAAGAACTGCCGAAGAATTCTTTATCTATCGATTTGTGGCGGCGCTGGGGATGGGTGGCGAGTGGTCACTGGGTGTGGCATTGGTCATGGAAATCTGGCCAAATCGCTCGCGTGCGTTACTCTCGGGATTAATCGGCGCTGCCGCTAATGTCGGCTTCCTGTTGGTGGCCTTGTTCGCTCTGGGGCTCGCGAATTTCATCAAGTCCGCCGAAGGATGCCTGCTGGCGACAGGATTGCCACCGACCTGGGTCAGCGCTCTCGTCGCTCATCAAGGATGGCGATTGCTGATGTTGCTGGGGGCTGCTCCTGCAATTTTGACATTTTTCATAAGGCTGGCGGTCCCTGAATCCGAAAAGTGGCTGCATGCCAAGGAGCAAGGGGCTACATCCAACTGGGCGACACGTGATCTATTGGGGGTTGTCGCCGGAGGAACCGGGGCATTGCTGATCGTCTATCTCTGGTCGCGAAGTTATACAGAAGTTTCTCTGGCGACTCGCATTGTTGGCTCGCTGTTTGGACTCGTCATCGCGCTGATCGGTTACATGTTTCCGGTGATTCAATTTCTGAAACGAACTCGTAGTGCCTCTGGAGGAACTGATGAGGTTCGTTCGACAGTGGGACGATTGTTGATCGGAGCCTGCCTCAGTGGAGTCGCGCTGATTGGTACCTGGGCATCGATACAGCGGGCGCCATCCTGGGCCAATGATTTGGCGAAAGAGGCTGCCATTAAGCAGGAACTGACGCCTGAACAGGTTGACGCTGCTCGTATTTCGGCTCGAGCTCAGGCTCAGATGTTCTCGGGAATCGGGGCGATCATCGGCACGATTGGTGGAGCATTGCTGGGAAATGTGATCAGCCGCCGTGCGACATTCACGCTGCTTTGCTTGGGCTCGTTTATTTCGTCGGTCATTTTCTTCCAGATTAACTCGTCATTCGGCCCGTTGTTCTTGGCGACGGTGTTTGTGGCAGGAGGGCTGACCGCTTCATTTTATGGCTGGCTGCCGCTCTATCTGCCGGAGTTGTTCAAAACCAACGTGCGGGCGACGGCACAAGGTTTTTCCTTCAACTTCGGCCGAATTCTGGCGGCTGTGGCGGCATTGCAGACGGGAAACCTGATTGGCTTATTCAAAGGAATTGGTGGTTTGCCAACGGCATGTTCCATTATGAGTCTCGTTTATATCGTGGGGATGCTGGTCATCTGGTTAGCACCGGAAACCAAGGGTAAACCACTTCCGGAATAACGGCGCACGGATCATTTCCAAAAGGGGGGAGGGCCGAAGCGATGGACATTCCTGATCAAGAAAACGCATCGCGGGCTGAAACCCTGCCTGATGGGCTGCCCGAGACCAAAATCGATTTAACGCAGAACGCTGTGACTGAAGATGCCTCAACAGTCGAACCTGCGGTATCTCCGCCCTTGAACGAAGGTGGCGTCGATGCCAATGGCGATCCGATTCTCGATACCAGGCTGTACGTGCCAGACAACGAAGACTGGGACGTCCACATCAAACGAGACTCCGATCGACTTTACTGTTATTCGAAGCACCCCGGTCAGGACTGGTTTCATTTGCTGCTGAATGGAGAGATTTACGTTTCTCGCCAGCACGAAAAATACTGCTTGCGTTGCGCGCTTCGCATGGGTTTCTTGACCGAAGATCGGTTGTTCTGGCAACATCGTGTTCCGAAGAAGAGAAATCGAATCACTCCACTTTGATAAGTTCACGCCGTTTCTCCATTGATGTTCAATATTATCGAAACATAGGTATCGATCCATGCATTCTGGATTATGGAGATTCGGTGATTGGTATGATCCGGTCCCGGATTCTGCCCGAATCACGTTGGGAGAAGGGAACTCGCCGATCGTCCGCTCGCGTCGCCTCGGACCGAGCGTTGGATTGAAGAACCTGTATTTCAAGCTGGAAATCACCAATCCCACAGGGTCCTATAAGGACCGCTTTGCCTGTGCCGCCATTTCTGACATGGTCGCTCATGGAAAAACCGAGTGCATTGCGACGTCCAGCGGCAACACCGGTGCGGCACTGGCAGCCTATTGTGCTGTGGCTGGGATCAGTTGTGAAATCGCCATTGTCGAAGGGGCTCCCGAAGGAAAACTGCGCCAGATGCTGGCGTATGGAGCAAAACTGTATCGCATTCGAGGGTTTGGAATCGACGCCCAGATCTCGGATCGTGTGATTGAATGCCTGCGCATTCTCAGTTCTCGCCCGACAGCTCAAATGCAGATCAGCGCCTTCGCCTACTGTCCGGTCGGAATGAGTGGCGTGAAGTCGATTGGCCTGGAACTGGCCGAACAGGGGCCAGAGCCATGGGATCACATTTTTTGCATGGCAGGTGGCGGTGGCCTCGTCCTTGCTGTCGCCCGTGCCTACGAACAGTTGTATGAATCAGGTTCGGTGCTGCAACTTCCGCGGGTCGAATGCGTTCAGCCCGTCGGGAACAACACCATTTCCGGACCGCTTCGTGCCGGATTGGAGATCGCCCAGGCGATCCAGTGCACGTCAAAGATCAGTGGCCTTCAGGTGCCGTCTGTGATTGATGGAAATGAAGTGATCAAAGCCTGTCGTAAGAATGGGGGGACAGGCCATCTGGTGGAAGATGACTTCATCTGGAAGACTCAATCCCGTCTTGCCAAGGAGGAGGGGATTTTTGCGGAACCTGCAGGATCGACGGCTGTGGCGGGGGCTCTTCAAGCGGCAATCGATGGCTCGATTGATCCCAACGCACATGTCGTCTGTCTAGTCACCGGTTCGGCCTTCAAGGACCCGGCGTCACTGGAAGCGATGGTCCGACACACGTCTGCCCCCCTGATTGATCTGTCGGACCTCGAACGACGCCTGGATTCCGTTCGGTAGGAACTCGCGTCAATTGATTCGACGTCCAGGTGTGATCAAAGGACGCTCCAGATCAACGGTTCTCAACAACGGCCTGTTGAATAATTCACGCTTCGGCTTTTATAGTATTCGACAAATCACACTTTCTTTTTCTCGATTCAGGAGCAGGCCCATGCTTCATTCGATCGTTCGTCTGCAAATCGTCCTGCGTTGTTTCATCGCCGGAATACTGCTTCTGGGGACAAGCTCCTTGAAACTGACTGCTGCGGAGTCAGGTAAGCCGGGCAATTCACCTCAGGAAGCAAAGCCTGCCGAGGCGCTGGAAGTTCGGATTCCGATCGATTCCAAAGGGGAAACAACGTTCGGCGCTGCAGCCTGTCCGGTTATCGTCACGGGTTCGCAAGTCTGGGATCTGAGACGTGGGGAAATCCAGGCAGAGCTGGAAGGGACCGTTGAACAAAACGTGATTACCGTTCTGTCCGATGACGGCAAGTATTTTGCCGCAGCGATGAAGTCGAAAAATCAGGAAAATACTCCCGTTTGTGTCTGGTCAACAGAAACAGGAAAGAAGGTTTGCGAGATTCCAGGAACTCCGAAACGCTTTGCAGATTTGATCGTCTTTTCAAAAAACAAATTGCTGATACTCGGAGGGAGATCGACTCCTGATTTTCAGGTCTGGAACATCGAAGATGGCAAGCAAGCCAAACCGATCGATGTGAAGGCCAAGCGAGTTGAACAGGGGAAGGCTGCGTTTTCGCCCGATGGCGAACAGTTCCTGTCGGTCGTCGATGATAAGTTGACACTCTTCAAAACAGCGACCGGCAAAGCTTTGACGGTGATGAGTCCACCGCGCCGGATGGAGCGGCTCAATGGCCCCGCAGTTGCTGTTCCACAACCCGTTCGGCCTGTGCGTGGCAAGCCACCCGCGGCTGGCGGCGGGGGTGATCCTCGGGAGGCGGTATTTGTCTATGCCTGGTTGCAAGCCCTGAAGTTTTCGCCCGACGGCACCGAAATCGCCGCAGTTTCCACTCATCCCCAACCGCGACTGATCGTCTGGGATATCAAAGGGAAAATCTTGTTTGATGAACCACTATCCCTGCCATCCATGGCATTCTGGGAGCACAGTCTTCAATGGCTTCCCAACAAAAGTGGCTGGCTGGTCAGTGGACATATCATTGATCGTACATTGAAGCGTGCAGTGGTCGGTGTGCGGAAGAAGTTCGGCGAAGATCTACGTGTCTGGCTGTACGACGACAACAACCTCGTCGGTGCATTCCCCAACAATTCCTCACAACTCGAAGCGTATGCCATCCCATGGAAAGAGATCCGCGAATCGATCAGCACGCTCAATGATACCAAAGAAACACTGCTCGGACCTGGCAAGCCTGTCTCCATCAAAATTGACTTCGCAGGACAAGTCGGCGGCGATGCAGCTCAAACCGCCAATGAAATCGCAGGAGCACTCGGTCAGCGATTGCAACGCGACGGAATCAAAGTGGCCGATGGTCAGGAGACCGTGTTCCACCTCAAGTTCTCAGAGCAAGCGGGTGACACGCTGCCGATCTACGAACGGCAATCGCCGTTTGATTTCCGAGGAAACGATACTGGTCGGAAGGCGACGGAGCGCAAGGGGAGCCTCGTGGTCGAATTAACAGCCAAAGGTGAAGAGGCGTCTCTGTGGCGTGAAGCACTCGACGCGACATCGGCACGTAGTTTCAAGGAAGACATCAATGATGTCAATATCCGCAAGACGATGCTGGAATCGCTGACTCGCCAGATTCGCGAGCTGTACCTACCCTATTACATTCCGAAGGACGAACAGCGACTGGCACTCCCCGTCGTCTTTCAATAGTCGTGATCGAGACACCATGAGCCTGCCAGATTTTCTGACATCGTTACTGAACGACGGGCGGGCTCGCGTCGATCCCATTTATGATCCGGAAAATCACCTGGTCTCAGACGCCCCAGGAGAAATTGATTCTGCGTTCGATCTTCTGTCGCAGTTTGAAACTGAATACCGCAGTGACCTGCCGGGTCAGCCCCCTCCGTTGAGCCAGCCGTCGGCACTTTGGGCGGCGACAAGCGTTTATCGTGCGTGCAGCCTGTTAGCCTACCGTGCCTACGACGCTGAACAGGTCGAGCTCGCACTGAATGTTCCCTGCCCCGAATCCCCGTCGCCGCAGACGGTCTATGCCGTTGACCTGACGTTTCGATTTCTTCCGGATCTTGTCCGCCTGGCCAGGGCTGCGTCGCCGGACGACCGTCTGGTTCATGTCCTGATGCGCTGGGCTCAGCAGTGGCCATTGTCCTCAGTCGGAATCAGTGGCGTCACCATTGAGTTAACGCCCGCATGGCTGGCGGATTCCTGTTTGCGGCAGATGTATGTTGATCGAATCTTGCTCATGCAGGATGAATCCCGTTTGACAGATCCTCAAACGCGCGAAGGGGTCATCGAGTCATTGGGGAAGCACCCGGAATTGTCTCCGAAACTGGCGAACTTGCTTCTGGTCAAGTAGAACGATTCCAGATTGCAGTCAGTTTTTGTTGGAACGTGAAGGCGCGATCAATCGCACTTCACGTTACGAAGTTGCGTGCAGCAATGAAGCCGTTGGGAACACGCCTGACGCCTTCTTGCTGACGCAAAATGGCAAATCAGGAGGAGATCGTGTCGCGTTTCTGTCAAATTATAATGGGATGCTTCGCCATCTGCACAATCGCTGTCGCCCCGTTGTCGGCGGACGAACCTGCTTACGACGTTGTCGTCTATGGCGGGACCTCGGGAGGTGTCACCGCTTCGATTCAAGTGGCACGGATGGGGAAATCGGTCGTACTCATCGAACCGACAGCACATATCGGCGGCCTAACCTCAGGAGGACTTGGAGCCACCGATATCGGAAACAAGGCCGCGATCGGCGGGCTGTCGCGAGTGTTTTACCGCAAGGTCGGTGCCTGGTACCGTCAGCCTGCCGCCTGGAAGTACGGATCACTGGATCAGTACGCGGGCAAACGCCAGGGAGCGGCTGAGGAAGAACTCTGGACATTCGAACCCCATGTCGCCGAGCGGATTTATCGAGAGTGGCTGGCTGAATACAAGATTCCAGTTCTTCGTGAGCGTCTGGAATTGAAAGATGGCATCCGAAAGTCCGGAAATCGTCTCACGGCAATCAAGATGGAGAGCGGCAAATGGATCTCGGGAAAGATCTTCATCGACACCACTTACGAGGGTGACGTGATGGCAAAGGCAGGCTGCAGCTACCATGTCGGTCGAGAAGCGAATTCGATCTACAAAGAAACGCTGAACGGAGTTCAGGTCGCTCATTCACGAAGTCATCAATTCATCAAGGATGTCGATCCATACAAGAAACCCGGAGACCCGACCAGCGGTCTGTTGCCGCTGATTCAATCCGAACCACTCGGCAAAGACGGCGAGGGAGATCGGCATCTGCAGGCGTACAACTTCCGCATGTGTACCACCGATGTTCCTGAAAACCGTCGCGACTGGCCCAAACCCGAAGGATACGATCCGGCCCAGTACGAACTGCTGCTGCGAAACTTTGACGCGGGTGATCACCGCGTCCCGTGGAATCCGATCTTCATGCCGAATCGCAAGACGGACACCAACAACAATTTTGCAATCTCAACGGACTACATCGGTGGCAACTACGACTATCCCGACGGCGACTACCAGACGCGTGATCGCATCTTCCGTGACCATGTCAGATACCAGATGGGTTTGATGTATACGCTGGCCAATCATCCGCGTGTTCCGGAATCGGTCCGATCACACTTCCAGCGACTCGGATTGGCTAAGGATGAATTTCAGGATCACGACAACTGGCCGCACCAGATGTATGTTCGTGAAGCCCGTCGCCTGATCAGCGAATACGTCATGACGCAGCACAACTGCCAGGGACGCATCGAATGTGACGACCCAGTCGGGATGGGGGCCTACAACATGGACTCGCATAATGTTCATCGCTACGTCACGAGCGATGGCAAGGTTCGCAACGAAGGAGACATTCAGTTCGGTGTGTCCCCCTATCCAATTTCGTACCGATCGATCCGTCCGAAGAAATCCGAATGCGATAATCTGCTGGTTCCGGTCTGCCTCGCTGCCTCGCACATTGCGTACGGGTCAATTCGGATGGAACCCGTCTTTATGGTGCTGGGTCAAAGCTCGGCGACGGCGGCCTGTTTTGCACTGGATGCTGGGGTTGCGGTTCAGGATGTCGATTTCCCGCGTCTTAAAGAACGTCTGCTGGCGGACCATCAAGTGCTGCAATGGACCGGAACAAAGAAGACCGTTGGGATTGATCCCAAATCACTCCCGGGAATCGTCCTTGATAATACCGATGCGAAGCTAACGGGCGACTGGTCACAAAGCTCTTCGAGTTCTGGCTACGTCGGGACCGAATACCTGCACGATGGTGCTGAAGGAAAGGGGACGAAGTCGGCGATGTTTGCGGCAAAAGTGCCGCCGGGAAAATACGACGTTCGGGTGGCTTATTCTCCCAATCCGAATCGAGCAACAAACGTTTCTGTAACGATCGAGTCTCCGTCAAAGACAGTGAAGGCTCGACTGAATCAACGGGAGGCCCCGAAACATGCCGGTTTTCAGACCGTCGGGACCTTGGATCTCGTCAACGAGGAAACGGTGAAAGTTATCATTTTCAATGTCGAAGCGGATGGCCACGTCATTGTCGACGCGGTGCAGTTCTTCCCGATCAAATGAATTCCCAAATCATCTGGAACGCGCTAGCGTCCCGTACGGCCCTGATGAATGAACAAGAAACCGGACGCTAGCGCGTTCCGGCTGATAATTGCCAGTAACCACGGATGACTGTCCTTTTGCCATGGAATGGAGTTGATTGTGAAATTGCTGATTGTTGGTGGAGTTGCAGGTGGCGCATCGGCGGCAGCTCGGGCGCGTCGATTGTCGGAAGATGCTGAAATCATTCTGTTCGAACGCGGGCCCGACGTGTCGTTTGCCAATTGCGGTCTCCCCTATTACGTCGGTGGCAAGATTGCGGATCGCAACAAGCTGCTGGTGACCACTCCTGAACGGCTGCGGTCCCGGTTCCGGTTGGATGTTCGGACTTCGTCGTCAGTGGAAGCGATTGACCGGGCCGCCAGGACGATCCGAGTCCGCGAACTTTCGACGGGGCGGGAATATGTTGAAACCTACGACAAACTGATCCTCGCTCCGGGGGCCGCCCCATTGACACCACCGATTCCGGGAATTGATCTTCCGGGAATCTTTACGCTTCGCAACCTGCAAGATGTGGATCGGATCAAGTCGGTGGTCACGGGCGGTATCAAGCAGGCCGTCGTCGTGGGGGCTGGTTTCATTGGTCTGGAACTCGTCGAGAATCTCGTCCATCTGGGAATTTCCACGACGCTTGTGGAACTGCAGCAGCAGGTCCTGCCACCACTGGACCAGGAGATGACAACCCCGATCGTGGAAAAACTGCGAGCGAAAGGGGTGAATCTGGTTCTGGGCGAAAGCGCCGACGGTTTTGAGAAGTCAGCTGACGGAATCACTGTCAGGCTGAAATCCGGTAAAACTCTTCCGGCCCAGATCGTGATTCTCGGCATCGGTGTTCGCCCGGAAAATCGACTGGCAACTGAAGCGAGTCTGGAACTCGGCGTCCGGGGAGCAATCCGCGTGAATGCCTCACTGCAAACATCCGATCCCGACATTTACGCCGTGGGGGATGCCATCGAGATTCAGGACTTCGTGCTGGAATCCCCTTCGATGATTCCGCTGGCGGGCCCTGCAAACCGTCAAGGTCGGATGGCCGCAGATCATGTTTTTGGCAGAACGGTTCATTATCGAGGTTCGCAGGGGACAGCCATTGTCGGAGTCTTTGATTTGACAGCCGCGATGACGGGTGCCTCGGAAAAGTCGTTGATTCGAGCCGGGCGACCGTTTCGAAAGATTTATGTCCATCCCGCCAATCATGCCGGCTACTACCCGGGGGCCGAGCAGATGACATTGAAGCTGCTGTTTGACCCCGTCACCGGAAAAGTTCTCGGGGGACAGGGCGTTGGCGGCAGTGGCGTCGACAAGCGAATTGATGTCATCGCCGTCGCGATTCAAGCAGGGCTGACCGTGTTTGACCTGGAGCAGGTGGAACTCGCATATGCCCCACAGTACGGTTCTGCCAAGGACCCGATCAACATGGCGGGCTTTGTTGCAGCAGGTTTTATAAGGGGGGATCACCCGCAAATCGATGTCGAAGCCATTCTGAAAATGCCTGTCGAACAACGCCCGATGCTGCTCGACGTGCGAACGCCGCAAGAATTCTCACAGGGGCAGCTTCCCGGAGCAGTTAATATTTCCGTCGACGATCTGCGTGAGCGTCTGAGTGAACTTCCACGTGACCGGCCGATTGCCATTTATTGTCAGGTCGGCCAACGCGGCTACATCGCCACACGAATCCTGATGCAACGGGGATTTGACGTCGTCAATGTTGGAGGTGGCTACAAGACCTATCGGTTATATGCACAGGTCCAGGGGACCTGAAGCATCCCTGTCAGATTTGAAATTGTCATCCCTCAGTGAGAGAGCAACCGTGACTCGTTTTCTTCGTACATCGATCGTGGCCGTTCTGTCTTTCGCATCGTCTCTGATGATTGCGGCGCGGTGCGAGGCCGCAGATGAGATCACGCGAGTCTTTATTCTTGCGGGCCAGTCAAACATGGTCGGCTCCGACGCTCATCCCAAGCGGATTGATGAATTCCCGGAATTTCGGGGCGCTGGTGCTCCCCAGGAAGACGTTCTCTATTCGTACATTCTGGGGAACGGCGACGAATCATCCAAGGGATGGGTTGCACTGAAGCCGCTGAGTGCGTTCGGGCCGGAAATCACATTCGCGCGGCGCGTTCGCCAGCAGGCGAAATGTCCTGTCGCGATTATCAAATCGGCGGTCGGAGGAACAACCGTCGCATTCGACTGGAATCCAGATGCTCCCGACAAGGGACAGAAACTGTATCCACGAACATTGCAGTTGATCCGCGATTCGCTGAAGGGTGTGGAAGAGCGTGGGATCCAGTATCGTCTCGAAGGGGTGCTGTGGCACCCAACGCGGGTAACGACTTTGCTTGAGTAGAAACAAGTCTTGATGCGG
>JBAWWJ010000045.1:0-41271 GCA_037146815.1 Planctomycetota bacterium | reverse complement strand
AGCCAGACCATCGAGCCGCAGCTTTTATGATCAGATTCGTGGCGATCGCAAAGCTCGCGGAATTTACTGATTCTTGCGGGACGTGATAGAAAGCACCCAGAAATCTCAGTCGCGTGGCGACTGAAAGCACAGGCGAGTCGTGCAAACGACTCGCCTTTTTTCAGCCCAGATGGTGAACCGAAGTTATCGCTTCGATCGAAAACGGCCCGAGTTCTCTGGCCGGGGTATCGGGTGTTTCGCTGCCCAATAGGACCAACTGGCCTTGCTGACTCGCGCGGGCATCGGGGTAGCCTCGCACCTTTTGACCGGACTTCAGCGTCACTTCGACTTCCAGTGTTTCTTCGATTCCCAACGTCTCATGGACCAGTTCGGGAAACCGCGACCATGCCCATGGCCAAAGTGTCTTTTCGGGAGCGACCTTGCCCGCGATGTCGGGCCATTCGAGTTCCGCCTGCTTGAGAGCCAACAGCGACGCCGTGCGACACCAAGGCTGCAAGACTTCGGCAATCCATGCTTTGCGAGACCGCACCAATTCCTCGAAATCACTCACCCGGCCGCTCCCTGCAGATCTTTGTTGATGACACTCAGAACGGACTCGGCGATCACGTCCACAGGCTTAATGTCGTCACCATGCAGACAGTCGATTCGAACCCAGCCAGCCTCAATCGTTGACAACTGAGCATAGACGTCGTGAACCTTCTGCAGGTAACCCGTATCCGCTTCCTGGAGATCCGCAGCCTGTTCGGTGTAACTTCGCTGAGCTTTCATCGCAATCAACTCCGTCGCCTTCGAAACCGGCAGGTCCAGGAAGATTGTACGATCGGCGTGCGGCAGTTCGTACAGTTGATGCTCGACGTGAATGACCCAGTCGATCAGTTCCTGACGTTCCGCGCCCGTCACCTTGGCCGCCTGATGTGCGATGTTCGAAGCAACGTACCGATCGCAGATAACAATGTCGTTTTCCCGAATTGCTTTCAGCAGCAATCGCTTCGATTCAAACCGATCCCCGGCGAACAGGAGTGAGACCAGGAAAGGGCTGACTTGATCGAGACTTCCGAAACGTCCGTTCAGGAAGTCGCCAATCTTCGCCCCGAATTGCGTCTGTTTGTACCGGGGAAAACTAAAAAGTTCGCAGCGAACACCAGCGGTTCGTAAGGATTCGACCAATCGAGCGGCCTGAGTCCCTTTTCCCGATCCATCGATTCCTTCAATAGCCGCCAGCAGTCCCACGACCAGCCCTTCCCGTTACGCGAGATTGCGTCAGACAACAGCATTTTTCAGAAGAGTCACCGCATCGTCGTCGGTCTTGGCCATCGTAAAGTAGTCGGTCAGCCGGGCTGTCTGCAGCACGTCTTCGACCATTCCATGCACACCACAGATGACCAGACGACCATCGCGGCGATGCAGATTGCGATGCAGCGAAATCAGTTTGCCGAGTGCCGCGCTCGTGACAAGGTTGACGAGTTGAAGATTCACGGCCAGCAGTCGACAGCCGAAGTGCTCCACCAACCGTGTGAACTCTTGTCCTAACTCTTCGATGTTCTCTTCTTCCGAAAGGTTTTGACGCGAGATGTGAGCAACAACGATCGGACCACGCTCTTCGACGGTCATGAATGCCGGTTTGAATTCACTGAGCGAAGTCATTTCGTCATCGCCTCCCGTTCCGCTTCCAGACAGTGATCGACGGCTCGTACTCCGCGCCCTCGAATCATTCGCCCGACATCGACGGACTCGCCGGGAATTTCGACCGGCACATACCGACGATCTGTCCCCTGGACCCAACCGGGGCGATGTTCGAGTGTCCCCTCGACCATCACTTCGAGTGCAGTCCCTACCAGACTGATATAATACTCCCGAGCCAGCTCGCGCTCCAGTCGTTCGAGGATCTGCATTCGAGTTTCACGAACGGTCCCGTGAACCTGATCCGGAAAACTCGCCGCAGGTGTCCCTCGTCGCACACTGTACGGAAAGATGTGGATCTTCATGAATCGGGCCTGCCGACACGCTTCGAGCGTTTCTTCAAACTCCGCATCCGTTTCACCGGGGAAGCCGACGATCACGTCCGTCGTAAAAGCTGGATTCACCAACCGACTGCGCATCTGCTCGATCGTTTCCAGAAATCTTTCGATGGTGTATCGACGACGCATCCGCTGCAAGACCGTGTTCGATCCACTTTGCAGGGCAGGGTGGAACTGCGGACAGAGATGTTCACTGTCTGCGGCCGCTGAGATGAAGTCCGCATCGATTTCATTAGCTTCGATGCTCGACAATCGCATTCGCCAATTACCGGGGATCTTGTCCAGTCGGCGAAACAGACTCCACAGGCGAAACGGTGGCAGCCCCGTACGGCCTCGCGTGGTATCCACACCGAAATGTCCGACGTGAATCCCTGTCAGGATGATTTCCTGATGGCCGTTATCAATCAGACGGCGAACCTCGTCCTCGATGTCGTCGGGCGATCGACTGCGTAGCCCCGGTCGTACTTGGGGGATAATGCAATAGGTACACTTGAGGATGCACCCATCCTGGACCTTGACGTAGGCTCGCTTACGCCCTTCAAACCGGCTGATTCCGGCTGGCATATCGTGAATGCCGTGCCGAGCAAGAATGTCCGGCAATTCGCGTTTGTTGGTGACGACCTCGAAGACAGAGGGAAGGGTACTGACCGCCTGAGGATCCCGAGTGGCGTAACACCCCATCACCAGTGTGCGAGTCCCTGGATTCTGCCTGGCGAGTTGCCGAATGACCTGGCGCGAACGGGAATCGCCGTTGTTCGTGACAGTACAGGTGTTGACCACACACAAGTCGGCTGGTTCGTCCTCGACAGCTTCACGAAAGCCGTTCCGTTCCAAGGTCTCCAGTACGAGCTGAGTCTCGTACTGGTTGACCTTGCAACCGAGAGTTACCAGTCGGCATGTTTTTTGAGCCGCCGTACTGCCCGTCATGACATCACCGTTATCAGATCACCCTGATGAGATCACTTTGATGAGATCACTTTGATGAGATCACCGTCGGTGCGGACCACGGCCCCGCGAGGGATTTTCGCCACGCTGGCGCGAATCACGCGGTCGTCGCTGCAGATACGAAATGGCTTCTTCCCAAGATGGAATCCCTTCGTAACTGACCGGAACCGGAGCTTCTTCCTCGTCTTCGTCTTCGTCTTCGAACGCTTCTTCCGAGAACGAGGCTTCCACCGGAACTTCAACGTCGTCACTCTCTTCTGGAGCAACTTCGGCCAGTGTCACGGGTTCATCCGGGCGTCGGCGCACTCGGCGGCGGCGGCGGCGAGGACGGCGAGCTTCGCGTTCCCCATCCACTTCGTCCGAAGAGGATTCGTCAGATGCTTCACTCGATTCTGATTCGCCAAACCCATCGTCCGAATCAGCAGGCGTGTCGAGTGACTCGCCTTCGACGGATTCTTCCTGATCACTGGTTTCGCGGACGCCATCTTCGCGTCGCGACCGGCCACGCCGACGTCGTCGACGACGTCGGGGGCGTTCATCGGTTCCCGTGGATTCAGTTGCGTCGCCTGATTCTGAGCCTTCGTCCGCTTCATCGACTTCCGGTTCTACAAACAGATCACCGGCAAATTCATCGGATTCGACAGGTGCTCGAACGGGTTCCGGAGCCCGACGTGGCGGTCGGCTTCGTTCCGGCTGCTTTGGACGTGGTGCAGGAGCTTCATCGATTCCGGACGCAAATTCATCGGGAGTGCGTTCGGGGGTACGAGCAGGTCGGCGCTCGTTCCGTTCACCACGTTCCTTGCGTTCACCACGATCACGTCGAGGTGGACGATCTCCCGTAGATTCCGCGGCAGGACGCGATTCCTGAGCTGGGCGTGGTTCGGGAGCAGGACGTTCCTGTGCGGGACGTTCGGCCCGCGGTGCACGTTCCGAATCAGACCGTCGTGGCCGATCTTCACGGCGAGGCGGCCGACTCGATCGTGGCTCTTCGGCCGCTGGAGCAGCAGCTTCCGGTTCGGGCTGACGAGCAGGTCGCTCTTCGCGGGATTCATTCCGATCACGTGATCGTTCGCGACGTGGGCCACGATCATCGCGGCGACCACCTGAACGGCCATCGCTTGATCGCGAACTGGTCGGCTGCGATTCGTCGGAACGAGCGCGAGACGACTCACGGTTTGGTTCGTCCCAGTTCCAGCTTTCCAGCAGGTCCCAAATATCTTTTTCGTTGTCGTCACGTTTGTCAGCGCGAGCAGGCGCTGGTTCGTCGCCTTCGTCATCCTGTGCCGCAGCAACTTCTGGCGTCGGTTTGGATTCCACTTTTTCGGGTTTAGGAGCACGCTTTGGCTTCGGGGCAGGAATCTCATCCTCTTCCGGGAACGAGAGATCCGGCTCATCGAACGACAAATTGGGCTCTTCTTCTTCGACAGGCGCAGCCGCCACAGGCTCAACAGCCGCCAGGCCACTCGGGACAGACGCTGGAGCAGTGACAGGTTCGTCATCTGTCAGATCAAAGTCATCATCGTCGGGAGCCCCACCAAACTGGATGCCGAACAAATCCGAGGCAAGTTTGCCCCAGGAATCGTCATCCTTATCCTTCGATCCCGAACGCGGAGGTTGATTGGCCATGGACACTCAGTAAAGCAGCAAGAACGAAACAGGACGGGTACGGATTTTCCCCGCACCCCTACAAACCCCAGACTATGGCGTTTCGGCCCTCTTTCTGCAACAGGAGAGGGCCGACGGCGTGGCGAAACCGTGGAAATCGGCCGCTCAATCATCCAACCGTGGCTACAAATTCGGCTAGAGATTACTTGCTGGAAGGCAAGGCGCTCGGCAGACTCATTTGGTGTTTCCGATGCAATCCATTCGACAAAAGGGCCTGCCGATGGTGAAGAAGAAGTCGAAAACAGCTCCCTCCGGACATCTTCCAGTCAGCTCTACGGAGTTCCTCGCGCAGACGCGTGAGTATCTGGAGGGACACACCCGCACCGCCTGGAAGCCAATTGTGAAAAAAGGGGATGGACCGGCAGCGGCGGCCAAATTCGGCGGTGTTCCGTGGCTGGGTGCAGATGAAGAGTGGCCCGCTTGTGGACAATGCAGTCATCCCATGCATCTCTTGGTTCAATTCCATTTCGACGAACTGCCAGCGGAAATTGGGAAACAACACGGAACGGGATTGTTTCAGTTCTTCTACTGCACGAATGATGAAGAATGGCAAACAAGCGGCGATTCCTATTCGGATTGCTTCCTGCTCCGAACTGTCCAGCCCGATGCGAGCAGGCGTAAGCCGACGGTCCCCAAATTTAATGACGATCACCCGGACCCATTTCCGGCCAAGCGGATCACCGGCTGGAAAGAAGTTCCAGACTTCCCCTGCATTACAGAGTTTCCCTTGCTGGGAGTGAAACACGAAGTCATTCCAGGTCAGAAAACGCTGCGGCTGAAAGTCGTGAATGAATCCCTGGGAATCGCCAGTGAAGTCGACTATGACGAATTCCGAAAGCTGGACCGATGCGTGACGGGTGACAAACTCGGTGGCTGGCCATCATGGGTTCAGGTCAATCCCGAATACCCCGACTGTCCTGACTGCCAACTGAAACTTCAGTCGCCACTGTTCACGATCAGTTATCGCGACAACATCCCCTATGACTTCGCGGATGGGGGCCGCGGACATGTCTTCCGATGTCCGACACATTCCGAACGATTCGCGTTTCCGTGGCAGTGCGGATGATCCGCAATGCCGTACATTCAGACATCGGCACCAGCGTCGCCCTCGTGGGGCTGATCATCGTGGGGTTGATCATCACTGATCTCCCCCGGCGGCCGCGGACCGATGTACTGGAAGTAATGACATTCCAACCGGCCGTTGTACAACTTCCTGCGTCGATCGGCTTTGCGGCGGAAAAATCGTTCAAAACCCGGGTGCGACGTCAACACATAGATGGACCATGTCTTCAGCGGCTCGAAGGCATCGGCCATATCATCGTAGATCGCGCCGGCTGATTCATCATCTTCCAGTCGGACGCCATACGGAGGATTGGTAATCACGCAGCCGTATTCGCGAGTCGTTTTCAGTTCCAGCACATCCATCTGCTTGAATTCGATGTCTCCACCAACTCCCGCTTCCATCGCGTTCTTACCGGCAATTTTCAGGACGCGGCCATCGACATCACTCGCCTGTAGTGCGAACTTTGGCTTAGCACCCAGGCGATCACGAACTTCGTCGCGAGCCTGCTTCCAATGGTCGCGTGTGATGTGCGGCCACTGTTCACACTGGAATCCACGGTTCGCTCCAGGAGCCTTATCACGTGCAATCATCGCGGCTTCAATCGGAATTGTTCCCGAGCCACAAAACGGATCGAGGAACGGGCGGTCCCTGTTCCAATAGCTGAGCAGCACCAGCGCCGCAGCCGTCGTTTCGCGGAGCGGCGCGGCACCTGATTCCGGCCGATATCCGCGTTTGTGCAGCCCGGCTCCCGACGTATCGATACTCAGCGTCACCCAGTCCTTCAAAATCGCCACTTCGATCGGGAATTCAGGACCGTCTTCGTTGAACCAGTGGCGCTGGTACGTTTTCTTCAGACTCTCGACGATCGCCTTTTTGGTGACCCCCTGGATACTCGGCTCATTATGCAGTTTTGATCGGACTGATTTGCCGCTGACGGGAAACTTCGCATCGGCAGTCAACCATTGCGCCCAAGGCAAGGCCATCACCTGCTGAAACAAGGCTTCGAAGTCGTGGGCGGGAAATCCGCCAACTTTCACCAGCAGACGATCTGCGGACCGGAGCCAGAGATTGCAGCGACAGATCGCCAGTTCATCACCCCAGAAAGTGACGCGACCATCTTCGACTCGCTGTTCGTGGTACCCCAGATCCGCCAGTTCGCGGGCAACAATCGATTCAATTCCAAACGCAGCAGTAGCAATCAGTTCAATGCGGCTCATAAGGTCTCAGTCAAAGAAATCGGGACTCACGTCACAACTGGTGCGAAGGAAAGTTCTAGCGGATCAATTGTGGGAGAACTACAATCGCCACTTCGGGCGACAGCACGAGACTAACGAAACCAACCTCGCCCCGGCAACCTTTTACGCAGGAATCCGCGGGATTTGATGGCGAATCTGGTGAACTTTCGTAAGGACCTGATCTGACGGAAGAATTGGTCTCGATTAGGAATGGAGCGTTCGCATGTTCGATTTTTCGATGCAAAAAATACTTCGGTTGGCGACCGAATCCAATTGCAGCGAAGTCATCGTCAATGTGGGCCAGCCACCGACCGTGAAAATATCGACAGGCGAGCTCGTCCGGCTGGAGGCTCCACGCCTGACATCGGAAGACACCATCCGAATCATGAGGAGCATCACTCCAAAGCAGAATCTCAAAGAGATTGAGAGTCACGACTCAACCGAGTTCGATGTTTCCATTCATGACGATTATCGCTTTAAGATTTCAATCGTCACGGACTTGAACGGCGTTCGGATTCACGCCTTCAGGATATCGGAAGTGCTGTAGTCAGTTCATCAACCCTCCCGGCAAATCGGCGTCCAACAGCAAACCATTCGCCCAACGCCAACAAAAAAACCCGGATGCCTTGGTGGCAGTCCGGGCTGTTTTCTGCAGGCTAGATTCTGTCAGATACCCTTCGAGATCACGAGTTTCACGAGATCGCCGACGCGATTGCTGTAGCCCCATTCATTGTCGTACCAGCTGATCAGCTTGAAGAACTTGCTGTTCAGTTCGATACCGCTGCCTTTGTCGAATATCGACGAAGACTTGCTGTGAATGAAGTCGCTGCTGACGACTTCGTCTTCGGTGTATTCGAGGATCCCCTTCAGATACGTTTCGCTGGCCTTTTTCATAGCGGCAGCGATTTCGGCGTAGCTGGTTTCCTTGACGGTTTTGACGGTCAGGTCGACGACCGAAACCGTTGGGGTTGGAACGCGGAAGGCCATCCCGGTCAGCTTGCCCTTCACTTCGGGGCAGACCAGAGCAACAGCCTTCGCAGCACCGGTGGCGCTGGGGATGATATTCTGAGCGGCAGCACGTCCACCCTTCCAATCCTTCTTGCTGGGGCCGTCGACCGTCTTCTGGGTCGCGGTATAAGCATGAACGGTGGTCATCAGACCTTCGTCGATGCCGAATTCCTTCAGCAGAACGTGAACGACGGGTGCCAGGCAGTTTGTCGTGCACGAAGCATTGGAAATGATGTGATGCTTGGAGGCATCGTATTTGTCGCTGTTGACGCCCATCACGATGGTGATGTCTTCGCCCTTGGCAGGGGCGGAGATAATGACCTTCTTGGCACCAGCAACGATATGGCCCTTGGCCTTTTCGGCTTCGGTGAACAGGCCGGTTGATTCGATGACGATATCGACGCCAAACTGCTTCCAGGGGAGTTCTGCAGGGGACTTGGCGCTGACAACGTGAATATCGCGACCATTGACGATGAGGACATCGTCTTCGGCCTTGTCCGGGCTGGATTTCTTGGAACCGACTTCGCCAGCAAAGCGGCCTTGTGTTGTATCGTACTTCAGCAAATAGGCGAGGTTGTCTGCGGGAACGATATCGCCAACTGCGACAACTTCAACTTCGTTACCGACCAGGTTCTGCTCGACCATTGCCCGGAACACCAGCCGCCCAATGCGGCCAAACCCGTTAATCGCGACCTTCACCGCCACAATGCTTCTCCTGAACGTATTTTGCCCGCAGTTGAAGACAGAAGTTACTCGTAAACAGGTGACGAGAATCAGGCTTCCGCCAGCTTCCACTGGGCCTTGAGGATCGTCTTCCGGACCGAGCGTCGATGGCCGACGCGGCACATCTTCACAAGTCGTGCCAAGCACAAGACTTCAGCCGGTGACGTGGCAGATTATATCTCGCACGGTCAAAACAGACAAGGAACAGTCGGAATGCCAAACATTCGGATCTCCGTAGCAACTCTCCGCATTCCGCCGCTGCGAACGGAAACTGTTCATCGAGAATGAACCGCAAGATCACTTTGCGACGATCATATTGTGTCAAGATGCGGCGGCATTACGTACCCGCCCGGACCGGCGACCCAAAACGGATCGCAAACCATTTTAAGTCAACAGGTTGAAGATATTCACCGAGGGATTGGAATGAATTTCCGTGACGACCTGTTTTCGGTTCTCAAACTTGGCTGGGAATCCTCGCGCCGAGCCTGGCGGCTGCTGGCACCGGGTCAGGAAACAACGTTTACCCCCGAATCGGTCGGCTCCACCGGTCGGGATCTGGACCAGTTAGCCTACGATCTGCGACGACTGGGGCACGGTAAACCGGCACGAATGGCCTTTTCGATCGCGTTTATCCTGAATGGTTTGGCGGTAAAATCGATTCAGTTTGATCGAGACTTGGCAGACAAGGCCTCGCAGATCATCGGCATCCTGGCCGAGATGCTGCTGGAACTGGAATCGAATACACACGTCACAACGAACGAACCCGTTGAAATCGTCGAAGAATTGCGTGAGCGTTGTGGCCTTGTCGCTTATGCGGATGACGAGACACAATCACAACCGCCACGACCTCACTTCGGCCGAACCGATTCTCCAAAATCGCCCGACGATCATGATCGCAATGCCACATTTGCGATCAGTGAGCAACTGGTCGATGCCAGTCAATCGCTGCTGAACCGGGTCATCAAGGAAGGGCAGTTTCCGTACGTTTCGACACTCAGCCGCATTCATCATCTCGGGACAACTCTCCGCGATCAACTCGCTCCGCTGACGCTATTGATCCCAAATGGCGAGCGAAACGCGACGAGTGCCATGGTGCCGCCATCAAATATCCTGGGGCAAGTTAACTCAACCACGATTCAGACCGCTGAAAACGACTTCTCGTCCCAGCAGCCGATTCCTTCCCAGGAGGATCCATCGGAATGGTATTCGGAAATCGACGAGAACGAACGTGATTTGCGGTTGATCTCCGCTTCGAAAGAACGAGAGGACTTCGGTAATCGTCCTCCGCTTGTCTTCATTATTGATGATTCGCCCTTCTTCCGAATGCTCCTGACATCGGCGATCGAATCGGATGGATATGCCCCGCATGTCGTCGCGAATATCGACGAAGCCAAGGCGATTGCACATGAAGATCGCTGGGACCTGCTGATCTGCGGATCTGCACTGATTGAGCAGCAAGATCAGCAGGGCGAATGGCTGCGTCAACGAATTGGCGAAGTCGGCTGCCCCGTGATCACACTGGTCAACATCGTCGCAGACCAATCACCTTGGAGCGAACAATTTCACCAGGTTCGGCGTACAGACCTGTCGAGTCTGCGGAGTCTCATTCGCAACATTCTCGGCCCGGTTGCCGACCGAATCCGCATGAGTGCCTGAATCCAGGTACGGCTTTGCTACGCTTCCGCCCCGCAAAAAAAGCGGGGCGATAAGCAATATCCGCTTACTGGGCACTGACCATGTCAGGGCGCAGGCGCTTTGCATCGCGCAGATAGACATGGACGATTTCCGCCTGCTTCTTGTCGGTATTCACGTGCAAGAGCACACGGATACAGCGAGCGACCGAAGCTGTCGGAACGGCGATTTCCGAGGCACACAAGAGTGGAACCTGCTTCATTCCCAGCCCACGAGCGGCTTCGGCGGGGAACGTGGAGGTCAAGTCTGGTGACGTCGTGAAGATTGCGGATACGATTTCGTCGAACTCCGTAATCCCATTGACTTTCAGAAGTTCCTGCAACAGTTCGCGCGTCGCAGCCAGAATCTGATCAGGCACGTCAGCCTCGACACTCGTGGCACCGCGAATCCCCCGGACCGGCATATCAGAAACTCCTCCAACCCGGCGGATCTGTCACCCGCCTGGTTTCAACTCGCGAAAAAATGTTCATGTATCAGTATGAGCCGGAACTCGCTTGCGTCCGGTTTTAATCGTGGTCTAGTGCCCAGCGACTGATGGACATCCCGAATTCTTAGCCGTGTTACTGTTTGAGCCCAAACACCCACTCCGCAGACCGACAGGATACGGTTGAAACCGCGCCCTGCGAAGCCTGACGAGGATCAGAAATATCCGATTTCGTGGTGACTCGCTATTCCCAACCCGGTCTAGTCACAATTTTCTCGTTCTGATATTTACCGGCAGAATCTGCCGTTGCCATGGTTGGCAACCGCTATCTGACGCGCAAGGCTGCGCAGGGATTTCGCTATGACATGGACGTTGAATTTACGGACAGGATGCATTGTTCTGGCAATGCTGGTTGTCGGCTGTAACAGCGGCCCGACCGGTCCGGGAACCTCGTATCGTACGGTCCCGCCAGCTCGAACTGGCGCCCCTGGAGGTGGTCCGCCGATCGCGATTCAACCCGCGGGCCCCGGAACAGCCTCGATGCAAGTCCTCCCCTTCGCGACACTTCCGCCATACGCAACGGCTCAGGCGCAGAATGGTGGCGTTCGCCCACTGGCTCTTTTAGCATCGAACGACCAGATGATTGACGGCCGTTCGATGCCGATGATCAATCGCTATGCACAGGCGCCTCGAACAGGCGGTGCAAAACCCCGCAAGCTCACGATGAGTGCCGCGACTTCGGCACCCAATATCGAGGCACTGGCGAACGGACTGCCGCCGTCGCCTCAGGAAGACCTGAGATTCCGGGGAGGGCGCACGATTCGCGATCTGACCTGGGTCAACATTTATGTTGGAGGACAAGCCGCCTGGGATCAACAGGACTGGCGGAATATCGACAAAGCTCTGGCAAGTGCGATGATCGATGAGCATTTGAACAACGTCATTCGGCAGTACTTCAACAATCAGCCGCTGGGAAACACATTCAAGGGTTCGTTCTTTCTGTCGGGCTGGAAACCACAATTCGTCGCCAAGCCTGAACTCGAACGACAAGTCAGCGGTCTCTATTCCAGTGGCGCGTTCAAAGGGATGGACCTGCCGAATACAGTCATCAACTTCATGTTGCCTCGCGGAACAGTCCTGGGTGATCCCAGTGCCGGTGCCGCACAAGCCCCGGTTTCCAACAAGGCAATTCCCCATGAGGAAGCCGAGGATTCGACCGGGGGTCTCGGGGGATACCACGGTTCAGTCCACATCAATGGAGCCACGGTCTACTATGCTGTCGGGGTCTATTCCGAACGGCTTCCGAACGGTGGCAGCAACGGAATCCCGGTCTTTGACCAGAACTGGAAGAACGTCGTTGGAACATTCTATCACGAATTGCAGGAAGCTCGTACAGACCCCGATGTGGGGGATGCGGTGGCAGGCCTTGGCCCCGATCCCTCCCGCTGGCTCGGATGGACCTCAGACAGCGGAAACGAAATCGGCGACTACCCGATCGCAGAAGCACGCGACCTGAGTGCGGTATTCGTTGAAGTTCCACTCGCCAATGGCACGGGTTACGTCCCCGTCCAGTTGCAATACTCGAACGCAGTCCATGGTCCAGAGGGGCCGATTCCGTATCCACACGGAATGGAACCGCCACCCGGACCAAAACCACCGGTGACAAACCCACCGGTGAACAACAATCCCCCCGCCAATAACACACCGCCGGTGACCAGCGATCCGGAATTGGCCAAGCTTGTAGCATCGTGGAACCAACTCGAAGACTTCGTCAAGAAGGCGATTATCCGCCTGGCGAACTCACGCTGATTTTGATGTTTGGATGAACGAGCCGGTTGGCCGAGGGTATCTGGTGATGAAATCGATTCGCGGTAAAAAGGCGTTGGTAACAGGCGCCGCCTCAGGAATTGGACGTGGGATCGCCCTGGCGCTGGCTCGCGAAGGTGCAGACCTTTACCTGCTTGATGTCGACGAAGCGGGGCTGACTAATGTCGTCGCAGAACTGCAGTCACTCGGTATCACAGCCCTCGCGGCAAAGTGTGACCTGAGTCAGCCAGCAGAGATCACTCGCGTCCTGAATGACCTGCGTCAGCGATGGCCGCAAATCGACATTCTTGTGAATAATGCAGGAGTCGCTTATTACGGACCGACACATTCGATGACAGCGGCCCAGTGGGACTGGCTGATGGGTATCAACCTGCTCGCCCCCATCCAGATCACACGCGAACTGTTGCCGATGTTGCTGGAGCAACCCGACGCTCACATTCTCAACGTCTGCAGCATCAGCGGCCTCGTCGCAGGAGGTCGGTTTGCCGCTTACCACACCAGCAAGTTCGGCCTCATCGGTTACACCGAGGCAATTCGTGCGGAGTACGGTCGCCGGGGCCTTGGTGTCTCGGCGCTTTGTCCAGGGCCAGTTCAGACAAACCTCTACAAGAAATGTGCGTCAGCCAAGAGTGACAAGTCCGTCCCGGAACCCCCTGGCTGGTTGTGCTGTTCTGTGGATGCCGTCGCCAAGGCCGCAATTCAATGCATTCTCCGAAACAAGCGAATGAAGTTGATTGGCCCACTGGCTCATTTTCTGGCATGGGCCAAGTGGCTTGCACCGTGGTTTCTGGACATGCTCAACCATGCCAGTCGCAAGCGAAAACGACCGGCAGCGACGGAAGCAACCACGTCACAACGTCGCGCTGCATAGCAATCTTCGATCACGTCAGCAGGTCGCGAATCACCTCGCCATGAACGTTGGTCAGCCGACGTGAAATCCCGTTGTGATAGTAGGACAGTCGCGTGTGATCGATACCGAGCAGGTGTAGAACCGTGGCATGGAAATCATGCCAGTAGACTGGACGATCAACGGACTTCCAGCCGACATCGTCTGTCGCGCCATAGCTGGTTCCGTGCTTGAGTCCCCCACCTGCCATCCAGACACTGAATCCATACATGTTGTGATCACGACCACCGCCAACCGTGTTCGCTTCTGACTGCGTAAACGGGGTACGTCCAAACTCGGTCGTGAATAGGACCAGCGTGTCATCGAGCATTCCACGCTGCCGCAGGTCTCGCAGCAGTGCGGCAACGGGTTGATCAACTCGCAATGCCTCCTGCGCGTGGTTCTCTTTCATGTTCTCGTGGCCATCCCAGTTGATGCGCGGGGAGCCAAATGAACCACCCGAGAACAACTGGACAAATCGAACTCCCTGTTCGAGCAGTCGCCGTGCCAGCAGACAACTCCGTCCAAAGTCCGATGTCTCTTCGCGATTCAGACCATAAGCTGCCTGGGTCGCTGCCGTCTCACCCGCAAGATCGGTCACGCGCGGGATCGACAACTGCATCTTCGCCGCCAGTTCGTAACTTTTGATCCTTGCAGTCAAATCGCTTTCCGGTCGCGTTTCCAGATGCCGACGATTGACCTCGGCAACAAATCTGCGGACATCTGCTTCTGATTCATCATCGCCACCCGGTCGGTCTCCAAACTGTGGAAACAGGTCTTCAATCGGCTGCCCCTTCGTCCGGAAGGCGACCCCCTGATGACGTGCCGGCAGGAACCCGTTCGTCCAGTTGATTGTTCCCCCGGCCGGGAAACCTCGCGGATCTGGCAGGACTACGTATGCAGGTAGATCGTCTGTCTCGCAACCCATCCCATACGACAACCAGGACCCAAGGACCGGGAAGCCATTCAGGCGAAAGCCGGTATTCGCCTGAAATGTCGCGGGGGTGTGATTGGCAGAGTCCGCAATCATCGAGTTGATCACGGTCAGTTCGTCGGCAACTTCGGCCAGATGCGGGAACAGGTCTGAAACCCACAGGCCACTTTCCCCCCGACGTTTGAACTCCCAATCGTTCTTTCGCAGCAGACCGATCTTCCCGAAAAAAGTCTCAGGCTGTTCTGTCGAAGGGAGTGGTTTGCCGTGGTACTTTTCCAGGATGGGTTTATAGTCGAACGAATCGAGATGATTCATTCCCCCACACATGTACAGATGGATCACACGGCGGCATTTCGCAGGAAGATGAGGCGGCGGATCTGCCGACTCACCCGGTGTCACTGCGGCCTTCGCACCACCATCGCGTTGCAACAAGTGGAGCACGGCTGACAACGTCAGACCATGAGTGGACCAGGAAAGGATGTCGCGGCGATTCGGAAGTGCCATGATCGAACTAACCCCCAAACCAGAATGGATCCGCTAACCAGCGCAGGGCACCGCTGCCAATGGCAGGAGCCCCTTGGAACTCAATGCCCGCCAGCGTTCCCGGAATTACGTAGGCACGGGTCCCTGTGAGATCTGTCAGGCAGCGTCCGATATCGGGTTGATGACCGATACAGACGACTTTTGACACCCCGGCGTTCTGAAGTCGATTGATCAATGACGCCGTGGAAAACCCAGGCGACAGGACCGATTCTTCCATCAGGACAACACTGCCGCCAATTGCTTCGGCAATCGCTTCGGCCGTCTGTCTCGCACGTACCAGCGGGCTATGTAGAACGAGTTCAGGGGCGGACTCGCGTCCGAGCAGCCATCGCGCCAGTTCACTCACCTGCCTACGACCAGAACTCGTCAACGTCCGTTCGAAATCCGAACGAGCGGTGTCCGGATCCATTGCTTCACCGTGCCGCCCCAACCAGAGTTTCAAAACGTCTGCCATCGCGTTTCCATCATGATCGATTCTAAATGACCTGACCGAACAGTCAGCTTATCACTCGTACACACGAGTTACCAGATCATCGTCTGAACGTGACTGGGCGAGAAGTCATTCAGCGGGCTGATAGCCTGGTGGAGCTTCCACCGCTTCAAAGTCCGCTCCCTTCACCTTGCGAAGTTCGTCGTGGATATCGGGGATTCGCGAATCGGGTGCCATCGAAAGAGACCACTCCAGACCGTTGTCGGCGACGAACATGCCGTATTTCTTCAGCCCCTTCAAAATGGTCTGGGCGGTTGGCGAGAAGCCGGTGATATCAAAGCCCTTCCGCAGTCGGAATCGTTCACCCATGCGAGGGAGCGACTCGTCGGTGCCGTGCCCGGCATGGTGGGTCGCGGGATAAACATAGGCTTTGCGACTGCGTCGAATGGTGAACCGCATCGCATGCTCAATCTCTCCACGTTGGAGTTCATCAAACCGGATGACTGCGGGGAAGATCGGCAGAAGTCCATCCGTCGGGTCGCAGTCGGTTGCTCTTCAAGTCGAAGACCGAAGACTGGTCTGCGGCCCAGCCATTGGCGGTCTTTCCCATCACAAAGAACTCATACAACTTTCCGGCCATCGGATCGACAATAATCGCGTGTCGATCACCGTCGTACTCAGGAGGGCGCCGCTGAACTTCAGCCAGCGTCAGCTTCTTGCCGTCTTTCGCTGGCCATTCCGGCCAGCCTTCGATCGGCAATGAATCAGGGACGGGGAATGGCCCGCGATCCGATTCACCGGGATAACCGACCAGTTTGACATCCACCCTGGGCTGGTTCGGAGGAACGATAACAAAACACATGTCTCGATTGGCTCGCAACACTTTCGCTTCACCGATACTCGCGACAAACGCCTTGGAACTGGGATGCAGGGGCCAGTCGGAAACGATCAGGTTCCACGGGTTGTCCGGGGGATAGATTTCCATGGCCGAAAGAATCGCATCTGCGTCCGGGGTATCGAAGGGAACCACTTTGTCAATTTTTGGCATTTTTGCAGCATGAATCCGCGCCACTCGAGCGGAATCTCCTGCCACTGTCACTCGTTTTGCCGCAGCAACGGGCGGTCCATCGATCGGTTCCACCGTCAGGTCGACTTTGGCATCGCCAATTTTCCCCTGGACTCGAAATCGCCCGCCGGTAACAGCACGACGTGTTCCTGCCGCAGAATCAGGTTCCGCCGTTTCGTCACTTTCCAGCAGGATATCGCTGAAAAAAAGAGTCGGCGTTTTTCCGTCTTCGCAATTGAAGTACCACTTGATGACATTGGCCAGATCGGGACTCGTTCCGTTCACGTTCACCAGCGACACCAGATCGATATTGACGGCATTGCGACCCGGCTTCAGCTTGATCGGGTAAACGGTCCGCGTCTGATAGTTGTAGGTCCGCTTGTGATTGAGGTTGAATTCCAGGCTGACCGTGTCGCTGGCAGGATTCATCACATCGAACCGAAGTCGCGCATAAGGTTTCCAGTTTTTAACGCGGGCCGATCTGTCGCCAAAGCTGTCACCCGGCGCAAACACAACTTTCAACGCATTGTTCGGCCCCAGTTCTGCCGATTTCTCAATGGTCAGTTTTGACTGCCCATCGCTTCCCGTGTCATTGGGAATCTGCCCTTTCGAAGGACTGATCAATGGAACCGTCCCCTTGATTGCAGGTTCTTGTCCCCATGTGTACGAAACTGTCAATGAAACGATCAGCAGGACACTGTGGAATTGTCGCTTAAAAATCACGATCAGGCCCCTGGAATCAAATGAGCACGATCAAGCCCTAACGCTTCCGAAACAAGTCCGAAAGAACAAGGTTCTCGATCACCGAGCGAAGTCTGTAGTCATTCTGCGAAGACGCCTTTGCGATCGATTTTATCTGCGCCGACTCGTCGATCGTCATCACTCGCCGCAAGGAATATGTGGCGAGTTGTTCCACGAAAGCCTCAGCAAATCGGTCGATATCCTGCACCAGCAGTTTCGTGAAATCGTCCGATCCATTGTAGCGGCGGCCATCCGGCAACGAACCGCTCGCGTTGACCACAGGATCATCACCTTTACCACCAGTCACCTGTTCGGTTGTTCGCCAACGACCGATCGCGTCATAGTTATCAAAGGCAAATCCCAGCGGATCAATCTTCTGATGGCACGACGCACAGGTCGCGTGAGTGGCATGGGCGTCGAGCTGCATCCGAATCGTTGCCTTCGCCTGATTACCGGGTGTCGGTGCCAAAGGTTCAACATTGGGTGGTGGCGGGGGCGGAGTACGCCCAAAAACGGCTTCCGAAACCCAGACACCGCGATGGACCGGGCGATGCCGCGTCCCATCGGATGTCAGCGACAGAACAGAGGCCTGTGTCAATAAACCGCCGCGATGATCTTCTGGCTTCAGGACCACACGCTGAATTCCGGTCGCGGCGGGCAGAGGCAGTCCGTAATGCATCGCCAGTCGCTGATTCAGCACGGTCCAGTCTGAGTTCAGGAATTCTCGCAGTGACAAGTTCTTCGAAAAGACCTCGTTGAAGTAGCCCGTTGTTTCGAGAACCATGCTCTGTTCCAGCCATTTGTCGTAGTCGGGATACAGACTGGCGTCGGGAGCAAACGCACCAACCCGGTGCAGTTGTAACCACTGACGTGGGAACGACTGGGTCAAGCGATTAATCTTCGGATCGACCATCATCCGCAACACTTGAGATCGCAGGATCTCGGGGTGATACAGTCGTCCCTGTTGCGCCAGACTGATGAGTTCATCGTCGGGCATCGAACTCCAGAGGAAATACGAGAGTCGCGACGCGAGCTCCCAATCGGTCACTTCGGCACGACGCTGCACCGGTGAGCCTTCTTCAAGATAATAGAAGCTCTTGGAGGTCAGCACAGCGACCATGGCGGCCAGATACGCCGAACGGGGCTTTTCACCTGCCGCGACTTCGCTTTCGATGATTTTGACGCAGCGATCCAGTTCAGCATCCGTCGCAGGGCGTCGCCAGGCTCGTGAGGCGAATCGTTTCAGACACTTACGAGATTCCGCCAGATCCCCGTCTTTAACCGGCATCAACCCTTCACGCTTCTTGCGGTCGCTTTCCAACAAAATCGGCCCTTCCGTCTCCACCCAATCGACAATCAATAGCGGGAAGATCAATCGCCCCTCATCATTGAAGAGGCGGTAAGCGGTTGGCCGATTCGGTCGGCTGACTTGCGTATTCACAAATGGAAACTGGTTCACGTTGGGAGTCTGACCGTCAGCGAGCATCCCGGGGGATTCATTCATGACATTGAAGTTTCCTTCGGGCAAAAAGGCTTCAAGCTCAATGACTGTCGGCTTGTCCTCAGCCGCGTCAACATCGACACCGACGACCGAGCGCTTCAATTGATGATGCCACAAGGCCAGATGGGGCAGTCGTCCCTTGAATGACGGCAAGGCACTGAGCTGAATTCGAATTCGGTACAACCCCGGCACCGGGGCATTGACGACATGCTGACCATGCCCCGGCCAGATCGCCCAACGAACAGGCCCGGCAAGCCCTTGTTCCTGTAACCACTTTTCCTGGCCGACATTGGCATCACGCCGACTCTTCTGGACGGCAGGAGGCTGATCGGGGAATGCCCGCGATAACACCGTTTCCGCCGCGCGAAAATAGCGATCCACATGTGATGGCGACAGTGACAGCAGCGAACCGATCCGATCGAATCCATGCCAGCGCGGGTCTTCGTTAAAGGCTCCCGGAAGATTGACATCGAAGTAAACGCCCAGCAGATCGTAGATCGTATGGCCATATTCTTCACGACTCAGCCGGTAGTGAGCCACCGGCCCTCGTCGAGCCATCCGTGCCGCTTCACCTTCTTTCAATCGGGTCGCTAGCCATTCGACCGCTTTGCCAAGTTCATCGGGTTTTGGCTGTAGTTCCTTCTTTGGTGGCATTTCGCCAGAATTCATCCGAAAGACGACCTCACCCCATCTTTGAGCGATCGCCTGATCGGCGAAATCCCGCGACAGCGTGTCGAGGCGAAATTGTCCTTCCTGCTTTTGAGCGTTATGACAGCGCAGGCAATATGTTTGAAAGAACGATTGCGTTGATGGATCGATGGGAACAGCGGGCACATCGGCGGCCAATAGGTTGGATGTAGCAGACAAGAGAAGCACCAGCATCAGCCCGGCTATCCTCGTCCTTCCACAAACGCGGGGAGATTCACACATCATCATGACAATTGCAGCGTCTGTTAATTTCATGGCCGTCACCACTTCGCTCCAACAGGCTTCGCTCCGGCATTCTTCATGCGAATACTGTACAACGACGTCCTCGCCGTGGTGAACAGAGTTTTGTAATCGTCACCTCCAAATGTCACATTGGCGGGACCTTCGGGAACGCCGATCTTTTCCAGCAGTTTGCCATCCGCGTTGTAAACATTGACACCGCCATGCGTCGTGTAAAGATTTCCTTTCACGTCGACTGTCATTCCGTCGCTTCCCTCATTGATCATGAAAAGCTTCTTGCCGAGCGTGCCATCCTTGCTCACCTCATAGCAATGAACCCCGGCCGAGAGTTTGTGGAATGCCGGATCGGGATGCCTGGTATGTCCACCGGTATCTGCAATGTAGACACGGCTTTCATCCGGGGAAAAGTTGATACCGTTGGGCATCGCCAGATCCTTGACGACAGGCTCAACCTTGCCCGTTGCAGGATCGAGCTTGAAGACCCAGTGTCCGGGCAGTTCTGCAGGCCCTGTCAGCCCCCAGGGCGGGTCGGTGAACCAGAGCGTTCCATCAGACTTTACAGCGACATCGTTGGGGGAATTGAACCGCTTCCCGTCATACTTGTCGGCCAGCACCTTGATTGTCCCATCTGCTTCCGTCCGCACGAGGTTTCTTGCCGCATGCTGGCACGAAATCAATCGACCTTCCAGATCGAGGATATTTCCGTTCGACTGTTCGCTCTGCCGAAATACGGACAGCCCGTCTCCTTCGCGCCACTGCATCAACTTGCTGTTGGGGATATCAGAGAAGACGAGCGTCTTTTTGGAGGGAATCCAGGTCGGGCCTTCCGTGAACTTCATGTCACCGGCCAGTTTCTGAACCTTGGCCCCCGGTGCGATCAGGGACTCTGTTTCTTCAGCACCAGCGATCGTTGCCAGCAGTACGACAAGTATCGGAGTGAGTAATCTGATCATTGGGTCCTTTCAAAATGATTCCGGTTTCGGTTTGCGTTCGTAACCGTCGAATTTTGGAAAATCCATCAGCCGGAACGCGCTAGCGTCCGGTTTGCCTTTCTCTTTGAGTTCGCTCTCCATTCAGATCGAACCGGACGCTAGCGCGTTCCGGCTGATGGCGTAATTTGTCATTTGGTATTCGACGATGGCATTACGGCAGACTGAAAATCGTCGATCTCTTTTGTTCTTCGATGGTCTTGATTCGTTCTTCGGATGGCATCGTGACGAACAGCCAATCGTGACATTTCACCCGCACGATTCGCCCCGGGCGATAGCCGTCCAGGAGTTCGGCAAACTTCATACGGACTTGAATACCGCTGCTTCCGGGGAGCGGGTTTTCGGTCTCCTTCCATTCCAGGACTTGACCGATCTTTTTGTCACTGCGGTGAAACCACGTCCGCAACGACTTTTCAGCGACTGCCACTCCGTAGCCTTTGTCCTGCGTCGCTTTCAATTCAGCATAAAGCGAAGGGTCCATCCCGCCAAACAATGTGATGGTCACCGTTCCCCCGCCGAAATCGTTGTCTTCGACGGAATCGATCCAGCCCGGCATCCAGCGTTGCTTCTGATACTTCACGTGCCGTCGAAGCTGCAGATCTGTCGCAGATGTCCGGCTCGCCTCATCCAGCCAGACTTCCGCAACATTGAATTCCCTGTCACGCCAGCCGGGAGACCAGCCGAGATTGAATTGGGCAACCTGATCGGGCGCGATTTCCGTCAGATCAACCAGCGTTCGACCTTTCCAGACCTTGGTGAGGTCGTCGATATCAAACGTGTATGGCATATTGATTCCATCTTTAGCCATTTGCCCCGTAGGACTGACGCTGATCTTGCCTTTGCGGATATCGATCGAGACCACTTTCCAGTTTTGTCCGCGGCGCTGGTAAAAACTGAAATCGTCTTCCAGCGAAACAGCATGGTTCTGCTTGACCTGGTACCGCTCCATATCCTTGGGAAGCGTCGGAATCGTGGCCTCTTCACCAACGGGAGGGACATAGAAGTAGCCATGAACGTGAGTTCCAATCGGAATGTCACGCAGTTCAGCCGGGGCACCGTTGTAGGAAATCAGCCCGTAGGGAAGCATCGCAAAATGATGCAAAGCACCGCTGTGATAACGGTCATGCGGCTCGTTGCCATCCAGGCGGATGCTGCCTCGCCGATTGACGGTGTCGATCAGCACCAGTTCACCGGCCAGGTATGTTCCTGTGCCAGCCGGTGGAAATTGACCGGGCTTCGGGATGTAATCCTCGGCCATCAACGGTCCGCCAAATCCGGCCAGCAGAAGGAATGTCGCCAATCGATTGTACGATATACCAGACATGAGCTGCTCTTTAGGGTCGGAGGTTGCGGAATCGTGGTTGCTGCCGCAGACAAACGAGAGTGACCATCGACATCGTTATCAAAAGCCATGGCTGCAACACATTCTGAATTATGGCGTTGCGATGCAATTTTTTACAAACGATGGTCATGGGAAATAGGTGCCACGGTCTTGGAGGTCTCGACAAGGCCGTGTCTTCGATCGAGCTTGGAGATCAACGATATTCAGGTCAGGCAGATGTTGTGATGCCGGAAAATCTGCCTGCTCGTCTGGCCTGTTGAGTGGAAATTCAAGGTCAACAAACTGCTGCAGACAGCGAGGAGATCGGGTGCGAAATATGCTGGAAAACAAATCCAGCACGACCTTGTCGAAGACTCCAAGATCGTGGCACCCTTGGTACCCCATCGCTTATTTGCCACACAAACAACCGCGGCACCCATTTCTCGGCTTCTCGTCAACCGCGATTTCCCTGGGACGAACCGGCAGTCGCTGCCGATTCTTGCAAGATTCTCTTTTCGAATTCCGGGATTTCTGGTAGAGACCTTATTCTCCACTGGTATTTGCATCGGAAAATGGCACGAGGCTGTTCCGATAGTCGGGCGATTGTCGGTGGAAAGAAAGTTGCCGTGCGGTGACTTGATCGTTCGTTGGGGGCCGTCGGGGAAGGGATTCCCATGCTAATTAGCGGATTATGGAAACTGGCGGCGATGACGGGAGTCATCGGCGTGGGCTTGGTCGCGGTTTACCAGGCTCAACAGGGAATGGATAAAACGGCAATCACCGCGAGTGATCCTGCCGATACCGAGGTACTGGGTACGGACCCGCTCGGTGCTGATCCATTAAGTGCTGCGGCACCTGAGGAAGCGGTGACGGCCACCGAACCTCCTGATGCAGATCCGTTTGATGCGAAGTCACTGGACGCCGTGAACCTGTCGGCAAACGACAAGGAACCCGCCCCCAAAAAGCTCGCGCCACCGGCCGACGATAACACCGAGAAAACGCCATCAGGCCCTGGCTTGGACTTTCGCGCGGAATTCGAAGATTCCAAGACCGAAACTGTCGACAGCAGCAAACCGGCCCGGCTTCCTGACGACTTGGATGCCCTCGAAGCCGAAGTTTTGAAGGCCAAAACGGGGACGGTCAAATCCGCCGCGTCCAAAGTTCTTCCGGGCGCGATTAAGCCATTCGTCCGTCAGGCCCGTGCTACCGAAGGCGAACCTTCCGCTCCTTCAGAATCGAACGACCCGTTTGCCACGGAACCAGCGCCACCAGCAACTGTAGAAGCTACCCCGGAGGAAGTTCCGGTCACGTCGTCTGACCCGTTCCAGGAAAACACAGTTCCAGCAACCCCCGCAAAGGAACTTCCGCTCGACTTCCCTGAAACTGAGCCAAAATCCGATCCTCTTCCGGCCCCCAAAAAAGAAAATGAACTACCTGCGCCGTCAGATTTTGGCGTCGGGCCGGACGAACCCAAATCGCCTCCAAATAAACAACCGGAACTCCCTCTTCCAACGGAGGAGCCAACGTCGCCATTTCCTCCAGCGCCCCCTGTGAATAAAAGGCCAGGGCGAGCTCAAGATGCCGTTCCTGAACTTGGGCATCCAGAACCAATGCCAACGCGATCCGAGCCGAAGTTGCCAAAACTTCCCACAGAAGTTCCGCTGGATGAATTCCCTGAGGCTCCGCCCGCAGTCAAGAACGTGCCAAGAGCCGTTCCTGACCGGTCACCTGAGCCAATCCCAGTCCGCGAACCCGCTCCTGATCGTCGGCCGCTTCCTGAACGCAATCCCAACCCGAACCGACTTCCAGATCCGGTTGATAGTGATTTCATTGGCGATGGTACTGTCGATCGAACTTCCCCACGTGGTGTTCAGCAAGCCCGCGTGACGATTGAAAAAATCGCACCGCAACAGGCGACTCTGGGGGAAAAGCTGGTCTATTCGGTCATCGTCAAGAATGTCGGTGGAATCGATGCCACACAGGTCATCGTCGAAGATCGAATCCCCAAGGGAACAGAACTTGATGGCACCGCGCCTCGAGCAGAAATCATCGACAAGAAACTCATCTGGAAGATTGGAACTCTACGACCGAACGAAGAAAAAAAGATCTCCATTCGAGTCATCCCTCGCCAGGAAGGTCCCATCGGCAGCCTGGCTCGGGTCAGCTTTGCCACGGAAGTTGCCGCTGAAATCCAGATTGCAGCACCCCAATTGTCTTTCGACGTCAAAGCTCCTCGTCAGGCTCGCATGGGCGAAACGATCGAATTGACGTTCACCCTGAAGAACACAGGAACTGCGGCGGCTTCGAATCTTTCTGTGCGAGATCTGGTCCCCGCGGGCCTGAAGCACGAAGCATCGTCTGACATTGAATGTCCGATCGGAAAACTGGCGCCGGGTGAGACGCGTGAAATCGTCCTGTCGGTCACTGCCGTCAAGCCTGGTAAAGCGACCAATCGCGCGACCCTTCTGACAAACGGCGAGATGACTCAGGAACTGGAATCTGTCATCGAAGTCATTGGCGAGCAACTCGTCCTGACACCATCTGGCAATACAAAGATTTATGTCGATCGCCCTGCCGTCTTTACCAACAGCGTCAAGAACGAGGGGAATGCCCAGGTCAAACAGGTCCGGGTGTCGGAAATTGTCCCTGCGAGCATGGACTTTGTGGAAGCCTCGGACGGGGGACGTTTTGATCCTGTCCAACGAGCCATCCACTGGGATCTGGGAGCCTTGCCACCCGGAGCCGAAACGGCTGTCAGCAGCAAACTGATTGCTCGAGTCCCGGGAGCCCAGCAATTGAAAATCTCTGCTTCCGGACCAGCAGGCAGTACTGCCTTGGTGAATTGGCCTGTTGATGCCGTAGGTCGACCAGAACTGCAGATCGAAACGGTCAGCCGAACCGGTACCATCACTGTTGGTGATCGCCTGACCTCCAAGATCCAATTGAAAAACCACGGCAGTGCCGCAGCCACCAACGTCAGTCTGAGCCTCCGCTTGCCGCCCGAACTAAAATTAATGGAAGTTCGCGGTAGCCAGTATTCTGTCCGTGACAATGCCATCGTCTTTGCACCGGTTTCGACAATCGGTCCGAGGGAACAGGCAGCCTTTGAAGTCGTTATGGAAGCAATCTCGGAAGCAGACGCCCAAATGAACCTCGAAATTTCAGCCGATCACCTGAGTAAACCCGCGCGACGTAGCGAAACAGTGCAAATTGCTGCCGAGGTTCGCGAGTAAGAATGGCTTTGCTGCTAATTTCCGATGTCCCTGTTCTGATTGAATTCGAGCATGACCACTGATTTTCGTTCGACACTCGAGACGTTTCCAAACCCGTTTCCACAGCGCGACTACTCGGTCGAAACGATTTGCCCTGAGTTTACATCAGTCTGCCCGAAAACCGGCCAGCCAGACTTTGGAACTCTGACGATTACTTACGTTCCCGATGCTGTCTGCTACGAATTGAAATCACTGAAGATGTACCTGCAGTTGTTTCGCAACCATGGTGCCTTCTACGAACACGTCACGAATATGATCCTGGACGATCTGGTCGCCGTTACCCAGCCCCGTTCCATGACGATCGTCGGGGCCTTCACGCCACGCGGCGGGATACGTACGAACGTGACCGTTGAGTATAGGAAGTAGGGGAGCGGTCAGCTTTCAGCTCTCAGCAGGCGTCTGCATGCTGTGAGAATGGGGCTTGGCATTCCAGCATGGCCTTGTCGAAGACTCCAAGACCATGGCACCCCCGTTTTGAAAACAGCATTCGCACTGGGCGATGGTCACGACTGCGAGGCGCGGGATGAATCCGCTGATTGATGCATCCCTGGCTGCTCGGATTGCCGAATTCCCCGACCCGGAGACCACGGGGGAATGGCCGGCAAGGCGGTTGACCGCCGTGTGCGAGGCGGGCCTCTTTCGGTGGGGATTGCCTGTCGAGTTTGGTGGGCAGGTCGTCAGCACTCCGCAAATATTGGAGGGCTACTTGGAGTTGTCACGACTCTGTTTGACCACCGCATTCATTCTGACGCAGCGGGATGCTGCCTGTCATCGATTGGCGAACAGCCCGAATGACCTCCTTCGACGCAGGTTGCTGCCGGATCATTGTTCCGGACGGTCGCTTGTGACCGTAGGAATCTCGCACCTTTCGACATCGCGACAACATTGGTCGCGTCCCTCGGTTGTCGCGAAGGAGATCTCAGGCGGGTACGAAATCACAGGTGAAGCCCCCTGGGTGACAGGTGCACTCCATGCGGATTTGCTGGTGACGGGTGCGACACTGGAAAACGGTGAGCAAATCCTGGCGGCCGTTCCAACAGAACGAACGGGCGTCATTGTCGGCCCCTTACTGCAACTCATGGCACTGAATGAATCGTGTACCGGCAGTGTGATACTGGACCGAGTACACGTCTCCGACGAAGAAATTGTGCTGGGGCCAATACCACAAGTGATGAAAATGGGTGCCACAGGAGGAACCGGGTCGTTCACAACGACGGCCGTCGCGATCGGAGCGGCAACTCGCACATTGCAGGAATTTGAACGTGAAGCGACGTCCCGCCCCGAATTGGCTGACGTCATCCAGGTACTTTCCGACCAGTTGTTGAAGTTGCGTTCGGAACTGATAACTGCCGCCGCAACACCGTTGGCACTCGAAGACCTGAAATTGACGGCGGAAGACCTGCGCCTGCGGGCCAATTCCCTGATCGCGCGAGCCGCTCAGGCGTATGTCAGCAGTGCCAAGGGCGCCGGATTCGTACGCGGACATCTGGCGGAACGATTCTTGAGGCAATCGATGTTCTTCCAGGTCTGGTCCTGTCCCCCGGCAGTCACTCAAGAACGATTGTCAGAACTCAAACGTTCCCCCACATCGTGAATTTGGTGCGAAAACCGAATTTCAGCGGTGGCTTCATCAGAAACCCGGGTTCGGCACACCCTTGCGAAACGGCCGTTCGCGGGACCGAACGTCATAGTGTGATGATCCTGAACCGATTTTGACGATGAATTCAGGAAGGCGGCGATTCCGGACAATTCCGGAGTGACCGACGCGAATCAAGGACGATTCACAAAAGGACGCAGCGAATGGATTTGGGGTATTGGGGCTTTTCGCGCTGGCCATTTCAGCGACACCAGGGGCAAACCGGTGTCGATGTCGGAGCGTCCTATCAAGAAGCTCAAGCACGTCTGATGTTTCTGATCGACGACCACCGACGTTGTGGACTGCTGACAGGCGAGCCGGGAACCGGCAAATCTCGCCTGTTTCGCCAGATCGCTCGCTACGCTCAGCGTCAGGGTAACGTCTGCATTCAGGTCGATATGACCGGGATCACTGCCGAAGAATTGGTCTGGAGAGTCGCTGATCAACTTCTGACAGACTGCAATGATCAGACAAACGCTCCTCAATGCTGGTCTCTTGTGCAGAGGTCTCTGGCGAGTTTGGCGATTACAAAACGACCTGTTGTCGTGTTATTCGAACACCTCGACACGGCGAACAAAGACTGCCTCGTGGCAATCCGACGGTTGATGAACCTGGCCGATTCGCAACGAGTGCAACTGACGGTCCTGCTGACTTCACGTTCGACGAACTCTGCCAGCGAAATCTGGGACGAGATCGACCTGCAGGTGGAACTGGAAGCATGGACATCCGTAGAGACATCGAAGTTCGTCGAACAATCGCTGATTGCCAGTGGAGCCACAACCCAGATCTTCACGGACGACGCCCTGACTACAATCCATGAGGTGACTCAGGGTATCCCTGGTGAAGTGATCCGGATCTGCGACCTCGTCCTATTGGCTGCCATGGGGGACAGTCGGAAGCAGATCGACTGTGCAATCGTCACGGACGCCGCCATCGAACTGGTCCCTTCCAGGCCACTGGAATTCCAATCCATTCGCCGATAGTTAACGTCGACGGCGGTTGCGGTTTTGCTCCTCAATGTTCCGCGACGCGAGTAACGATCTCAGACTCAATGGATTTGATGGTGGGGGTCGCCTTGGGCCGCCAGTGTATGATTCCAGTGATAGTGAAATCGTGCCCGTATTCTCTCTGGTTTGTGGGATACTCACCGCGTTAAAAGGCGACGACCGGTATCGAATGCCTTCCCGCTGAACACGGTCATACTGCTGACAATGCGTCATCTGGACACTGGCGGCCCAAGGCTGCCGCCAGTGCCACCCAATGCAAGCTCTGCGCTGATTCCCAGCGGGTGATGCACCAATCCGAATTCAAAGCGACTTGAGTTTGTGCCGCTTTCCAATGTTTGCCTGAAATCGGATCACTTGCCGAATTCGTCGCGCGCCACGTCAAGCAGTTCTGCACAGCCTTCGGAATTATTCATCACTGAAATTCCGACGGAATCAGTCGATGGCCAGCAACTTCGGCCGAAGCTGCCGTTGGGCCTTCAGGCGAGTTGAAAAACTGCGGGGCTTGGGGCTGACTGGCGAATTCAGCGGATTTAGACACGAAGTCTCTCCTATTTCTTTCGTCACATCGCTATTGCATCAGCTTGTTGTAATTCACTACACAGCGTTTTGACGATGACAAGACAATGGACGAATACCCGCGTTTCGTGGGTTTATTCGTTCGTTTTTTGTGATTCTCTGCCGGGATTTATTCCGGAAAACGATCAGCACGACGCTGATCAAAGAGTTTCACCTTGAGCTGATGCGGGCCTGTAGAGACGGATTCTCAAAGAGTTCCCAATATCAAAATGTCTATTCGACTGTTGCCGTTGCTGACCGCCGTGATTGTCACGATGACGCAATCCGCGGAATTGCTTGCTCAACAGACTGAACCGCTATTCGGTGAGCGGTTCTCGAATGTGTTCGACCCGAACAGTCGGACATACTATTCCCTGCAAGGACAGCAGGGAGACATCGCGGGGCAACAGCCGTTCACCAGCTTTGGTGCGTCGCACTTTATTGGCGATATCGATGATTCGATCTCGCTGTTCAGCGGCAACATCATGGTGAACAACAACGGCAACCCCGCCGGAACATTTGTTGCTCAGCAGCGCTGGATGACACAACTGCCGGTCATTGACAATTCGATCCTGGGTGCCGGTCTGTATATGGACTACACCCAGAGCCGCTACGACAACCTGTTCCAGCAGGTCAACCTGAACCTGGAATTGCTGACCGAATCGTCGTGGGTCGCTCGCTTTAACGGCTATTTTCCCGTCGGACGGATTCAGGCCAGCAGTGGTATACAACAGAATCTCGGAGGAACGTCGGGGCAGCTCAATCTGATCGGTGACACGGTTGGCTTTGGCGGGATCAACCGGACGCTGATGGATGTGGGGCTGATGGGGACCGATCTCGAATTCGGTCGCAAGTTCTTTGATTACCGGATGGAAGCGTACGGCGGCTATTACAACTGGAATGGACCACTCGCCGGATTCACGAATGGGGTCAAGGGGGGCGTTCGGGGGTACATCACCAACAATCTCTCTGGTAACGTCAATATCTCGCACGACGGCTTCTTCGGAACGAATGTTTCGGGGGGGCTGACCTACTTCTTCGGCGGCAACGGCGGCAGCCGGCCGATGTCGTTCCGCAACCTGATGACTCTGCCAGCCGTACGCCAGCAACAGGTCACGATCGGAAACTTCACGCGTGAACTGAGCACATTCGTTGCCGCACATGATTCAACGACAAACGACGTCCTGCACATGTACTTCGTCAAAGAAGCAGGAGTGGGTACGGGAACGCGGACCAATGCTTCGAACATCAATTCCGTTCTCGCCGATACGAATTTCGCAGCCGGCAGCGCTATGGTTCTGCTGGACGAAAATGGAAATCTGACGTCACCGATCGCCCTGAATCATGATCGGCAGCAGATCATCGGCGGTGGTTCGACCGGAACAGCAAATGTCGACTTCTCGCTGGCGCTTGGCCAGGCTCCGGGGACTTCGGTCATTCACCTCAACGGCCTGGGTGGTCGCCCAGTCCTGATGCCGCCTGCTGGCAACGCCGTTACATTGACGAATCAGAACGTCGTCAGTGGATTTACCATCGATGGGTCCGGTGGGATTACCAACGGGATCGTCGGCTCCCCAGGTGCCTCGAATACTCTTGTCAATGACATGCTCATCAAGAACGTTGCTGGCATCGGCATCAAGATTCAGCCTTCGACCAATACGACCGTCAGCAACACGACATTCCAGAACAACGGGCAGGACCTGTTGTTGAATGCCGCCAATTCGCAGCTGACCAACATCGTCAGTACAGGGGCCATCAACGGCTCGCTGAACCTGGGTGGAAGCGGTGGCGATATCACCGGAAACACATTGATCAGTGGCGTGACAATCTCCAATGCCGGTGGCTTTGGCGGCATCCTGCTGAACAACGCTCAGAATGGTTCGACAACGAACCTGACGAATGTCTCGATCTCCAACAGTGCAGGTTCCGGGCTGACAGTCACCAATTCGAAAACCGGTTCGATCTACAATCTGACCAACGTCGACATTTTGAATATCGGTGGCACCGGCACACTGCTGCAGAGCAGCAACGGGACGTTTAACGTTGATGCCACATCGTCGATCACCAATGCCAGTGTCGCCGCCTTTGCGATTGACGGCGGAGCCATCAACGTCACGAACAACAGCACGATCAACCAGTCCCAGAACGCTCCACTGCTGTCTGTCACCAACAATCACACGGGTACGGTCAACTTCACCGCCGCCAGTACACTCAGTTCCAACAACGGCAATGGAATGCAGTTCAACGGTGCCAACGGAACATACAACCTGCTCGGCACAAACTCGATGACAGCGGGAGATGCGGGGATCGATATCCTGGCGAGTACCGGGACGTTCGTCTTCAACAATCCATTGATCAACAACACAGCCTCGGGAACGGGTGTCAACATCTCGAGTGCCGCGATCACCACGTTTAATGGCCTGGACATTACGACCAATTCCGGGACAGGTTTCAAAGTCGCCAACGGTGGTCTGACGACCGTCAACGGCACGGCCAATGTCAATTCAACCAGTCAGGCCGCTATCGATATCAGCGGCACACCACTCGCCGCAGCCTTGACCAATGTGACCTCCACCGGTAGTGCGACAGACGGAATTACGCTGAACAATACCAGCGGTACATTTGGCGTCTCAGGAATTACCACAGTCACCAACGCCACGGGAAGCGGGATCAACATCCTGAATTCCTCCGGTCTGACCAGCACGTTCCCGAACATTGCAATCAGCACCACCGGTTCTAACGGGGTGACTCTGGACACCGCTGGCATCGTCAATCTGACGGGTGGAACGATCAACGGAACGGCGGGCGACGGTATTCACAGTGCCGACACGAATCTGACCGCGACGGGCCTGAATATCGGTGGCGTCTCGCTCATCTCGGGTGACGGGATCGAGATCCTCAACAACAGTGCCACTTCGCGTACTGTCAATCTGAGTAACAACACGATCAACGGAAGTGCCAGCGGAATCTCGACCTCCGATAACGGCAATTCCGGCAATTTGCTGTTGACCCTGGATGGCAACTCCCTGCAATCGACCAACGGCGGCAGCCTGGCTCTGAGCGTCAAGGGTGGCGGCTTGAATTCGACGATCATCCAGTCGATGAACGGCGGAACGGTGATTGGCGGCACAGGCGGTGGTGTGCTGTTTGATCAAGTGACGTTTGATGCATCCGGCGCGGCTCTCAGTGGAACGCAAGCGAACGCTGGCAACTGGACAATTGGAACGCCAGGAGTACGAGTTCAGGGTGATGGCCTGCATTTTAATGCTCCGACAGGTGACCTGAAGTACGGCTCGCTGGACATCGCCAACAACAGCGGCACAGGTTTGTACGTCGACACGAAGACTCTCGGAACGACCTTCTCTCTCAGTAACACCAGCGGTTCCGTTGATACTACGTCTGGCGCGGCCCTGTTTCTGGATCCACTCACTACGAACCTGACGTTCGGTACGGTCAGTTCCACCAACAGTTCCTCAAATGGTGTCACGCTCGATACCCTCAGCGGAACGTTGAACATCAACAGTCTGACGGTGACCGGAGCTTCCGCCAACGGCCTGGCAATCAACAACTCCAGTGGACTCACCTCCACGTTCAACACGGTCGCTATCGACAATATCGGTGCTGATGGGGTGAACCTGATCAATGGTGGTCAAGTCAACATCCTCGGCGGAACAATCAACGGAACAGCCGGTAACGGAATCAATAGCACTGACACCAGTCTGACCGCCAGCAATTTGAACATCGGTGGCACTTCAACCATCAACGGCTCCGGTATTCTGATCCAGTCCACAGCAGGAATTCTCAGCGATGTCGCGTTGTCCAACAACACGATTAAGTCGTTCGGAGATGCAATCACGACGTCAGACGGTGGTACCGCTGGCCAACTGCTGCTTTCGCTGCAGAACAACACCCTGGAATCGACCGGCATCGGTAACGTTGGGCTGCGAGTTGTCGGTTCCGGCTCCAATTCGACGATCATCGATCTGCTGAAAGATGGAACGGTGATCGGCAATGGCACCAATGGTGGTGCTCTCTTCAACAGAGTCACATTTGACGCCTCAGGACGATCACTTTCAGGAACGCAGGTCGACGGTGGCAACTGGACGATCGGAACCACAACCAACCGAGTCGTCGGCGACGGCTTGCGGTTTGTCGATCCGACGGGTGATGTGAAGTTCGGCACAATCAACATTGCGAATGACAACGGTACAGGCCTGTACGTCAACACCAAGGGCCTTGGAACCACGTTCTCACTCAGTAACACGGGTGGCAGCGTGGACACCACGAATGGTTCCGCTCTGTTCCTCGACCCGCTCACAACCAACCTGAGTTTCAGTTCGGTTACGGCCACCGGCGGAAGTGGCAACGGAATCGAATTGGATACCGTTGCGGGGACCGTCAACCTGGGCACGGTTAATGTCACGAACATGCTCGGAAACGGCGTTGTCATGAACAACTCCTCCGCCAGCGTCACTGCTGGGTCTGTCACCGTGAATAACGTAGCATCGGGATTGGTCTTCGGAAACAATACCGGTGGCGGCTTCTCCGCCACTGGCGTTACGAACTTGACGGGTCTCACCGGGACTGGCGTCGACCTGCATTCTGCTGCCGGAACCTACAACTTCGCGGACTTGAATATCACCACTACAGGTGCCACCACAGGCCTCGACTTCCGCAATTCCAATGTTCTGTTCACCTCGGCGAACACCAACATTACCGGGAGCGGCAACGCTGGCAGCATCGGGGTTGATCTGAGTGGTTCGACGAACCCGAATGGTGCGAATTCGGCCACCCCGAATATCACGCTCGCGGGCCAGGCCGGGCAGACTGCCATCATCAACAACGTCGGTACTGGCGTGGCGATGGGGAATGTGCTCGATGGTTCTGCAGGGGCCAACTTCATTTATGGAAATCAGACTCCGCTGAACAGCGGCAGCCAGATCAATGCGATCGCCAGTGGCCTGACGCTGGATACGCGTCACCTGATCAGCAGCAACACGTTGACCCAGGGCCAGTACAACTTCAAGGGAGTCAGCTTTACGGGAACCGCTTCGTTCCAGATTTCGCCTGATTACCTGTTTGTTGGTTCAACGTCCGCCGGAGGCGACACAGGATTATCCGTCGCCAATCGAATCAGCCTGGCGGAACTCCTGACTCTGGATGCCAACCCAGCCAATCTCGACAACAAGACGATTGTGCTCGTGAATGACAACGCTGGAGCCGGTCTGGACCTCGGTGCCAACACACTGATCCTGGGCAACAACACGATTCTCGACAGCTTCGGCAATGGCCAGACCTTTACCGTGGGGACCGCTGTACCGGTCAACGTGATTCTGGACACGGTCGTCAGCCCTGTCGTGATCACGGATCCGAATGGTGCCGCAACGCTGAAGGGGAGCCTGGATCTGGTTCATCTGGGGAACGGCGACACAGTGCAGAACCTGATTCTCGATGGTGGCCTGAACGGCATCGTTGGTACCGGGGTCGCCGGAGTCGATATCAATCACCTGACCATTCAGAACAGCAGTGCCTCGGGTATCACCCTGCAGAATACGAGCGGGACAATCGGTTTGAACAACCTGACTCTGTCGAACATCGGAACTGGCGTGAGCGACAACGGGATCACACTGCAGAACGCCGGGGCCGTCACCGTCACCCAATCGACAATCGATACGGTTTCGGGTGATGGCATCTACAGTTCGAACACCGACCTGACGGCCACCAATCTGGGGATTGGTATGACAGGGACTGTCAGTGGGAATGGCATCGTAGTTGGCAACTCCGGTTCACAACGAACGGTTGTCATCAGCGACAACATCATCATCGCCAATGGTTCTGCCATCAAGACGACAGATGTTGGCGTTGCAGGCGAGTTGTTGCTGACATTGGATGCAAACATGCTGCAATCCAACGGGGGCAGTGTCCCGGCGTTGGACGTGACAGGATCCGGCCTCAACTCCACAATCGTTCAATCGATGTTCGGGGGAACAATCGTCGGGGGAACCGGTGGCGGAGCGCAATTCAGCCAGGTGACATTTGATGCCTCGGGCCGGTCCTTGTCAGGTCAGCAGGTTGTTGCTGGCGACTGGACGATTGGAACAACCGGTAGCCGCGTTCAGGGAGATGGTCTGCGATTGATCAACCCGACGGGCGATCTGAAGTTCGGTGCCCTGGATATCGCTAACAACAGCGGCACCGGGTTACTCGTCAACACCAAGGGCCTCGGAACAACCTTCACGCTGGGGAATTCCAGCGGCACAGTCGACACCACGAACGGTGCCGCATTGAATCTGGACCCACTCACGACCAGCCTGACGTTTGATACGGTCAAATCTGTCGGTTCTTCAAACGTTGGCGTCAACGTCGATACGGTTGCTGGCACGCTCGACATCAACAACCTGATTATCAGTAATTCTGCATCCACGGGTGCGATCTTCAATAACTCCGCCGGCCTGACAACCACCATTCAATCGGCGAACATCACCAACGTCGGCAACGACGGTATTGGATTACTCGGCGCAGGAACTTTCTCGGTCCTGGGTGGTACGATCGATTCCACATTCGCCAACGGGATCAACGACAATGATACGAATCTGACTGTCTCCGGAGTCAACATCGGTGCAACGTCAGTCGGCGGAAACGGGATTCAGATCATCAATGCTGGCAATGCCAGAACCGTCAATCTGAACAACAACACGATCAAGAGCACCGGCAATGCGTTGTACACAACGGATACAGGAACCGCGAATGAACTGGTCCTGTCACTGGATGGCAACTCGTACGAATCGACCGGTTCCCTGGCACTCAGTGTCACGGGCAGCGGACTGAACTCGACAATCATCCAGTCCATGAACGGTGGGACCGTTGTCGGCAATGGATTGGGTGGAGGAGCCCTCTTCCAACAGGTGACGTTCGATGCCTCGGGCACCTCACTGTCCGGAACGCAGGTCAACGCTGGCGACTGGACCATCGGAACGACCACGAACCGAGTCTCGGGTGACGGCCTGCAGTTCTACGACCCAACCGGAAAACTGGCCTTCGGCAATCTGAATGTCGCCAACAACACTGGTGTCGGCCTGACCGTAAACACGAAGGGATTGGGAACCACGTTCGACCTGCAGACCACGGGGGGCACGATCGATACAACCGGTGGTTCAGCCCTGTTCCTCGATCCTCTCAGTGCCAACATCCACTTCAATACAGTGTCGTCCACAGGAAGCTTCACGAACGGGGCAACGCTGGACACTGTTTCAGGTACGGTCCTGATCGACCAGCTTAACGTCAGTACGGCCAACCAGAACGGCCTGGTCATCAACAACTCGTCCGGCCTGACCACAACGGTCACGTCGATGAATATCAATGGAGTCGGAAACAACCTGACTCATGCAGGTGTCGTGCTGACGGATGCTGGTACGGTCAACTTGAATGGTGGATCGATCGACAGTTCCACGGGCGACGGGATCCACAGTAGTGATACCAACCTGACTGCCACCTCTCTGTTAATTGGTGGCGTTGGATCGATCGCTGGCGACGGGATCGAAATCGTCAACAATGGCGGTCTGCACACCGTCAACTTGTCCGGTAACACGATCATCGGTGCAGCCAGCGGGATCTCAACCAAGGATTCCGGTCTGAACGTTGGCGAATTGCTGCTGACACTCGACAATAACACTCTGAGTTCCGTTGATGCGGGGAGCAAGGCCCTGGAGATCCTGGGGAACGGCCTGAATACGACCATCATCCAATCCATGAACGGGGGAATGATCCTCGCGAACGGCACTGGCGGCGGTGCTCACTTCAGTCGCGTCACGTTTGATGGATCAGGGCGATCACTGTCAGGAACACAGGCTGCTGCAGGAGACTGGACTGTCGGCTCAGGAGTCGGTGTGATCGGTGACGGCATGCGGTTTGACGGTCCATCTGGCGACCTGCAATTCGGCAACCTGACGATCAAGAACACCAATGGTACAGGTCTGTTTGTCGACACGAAGACGCTTGGAACGACGTTTGCACTTGGAAACACCGGCGGATCGATCACCACCTCTGGCGGTGCTGCTCTGAATCTTGACCCAGCTCTGGTGACATCATTGACGGTCAACATGAACTTCAGTGGCGTCACCTCGACGAACAGTGCCACCAACGGTATCACCCTCGATACGATTGGTGGAACCCTGAATCTGGGCAACGTGAATGTCACCAACGCCACCGGCAGTGGCTTGTGGATGGACAAGACCGCCGCGACAGTGACGGCGAATACCGTGACCGTCAATGGTGCTGCGGATGGCCTGACATTCGGTAACAACCCGTTTGGCAGCTTTGCTGCAACCGGCGCAACCAATCTGACGAATATCACCGGGAATGGTGTCAACCTGACCGGTGCGGCCGGAAGCTATCAGTTCGCCGACCTGACGGTCGGAACAACAGGTGCAGCGACCGGATTGAACTTCCGCAATTCCAACGCCACCTTCCAATCGGCCAACACATCGATTACGGGAGATGGAACTGCTGGCAGCATCGGGGTTGATCTGAGCGGCAGCCAGAACCCGAATGGTGCGAACTCCACAACACCGAATATCCAACTTGCTAATGCGGCTGGCCAGACAGCCTTGATCAACAATGTTGACACCGGCGTCCGACTCGGCAGCGTTGGCGATGGTTCGGCCGGGGCGAACTTCATCTATGGCAATCAGACGCCGCTGAACAGTGGCAGCCAGATCAACGTCATCGTTGGTGGCCTGACACTCGATTCCGCGAACCTGGTCAGCACAGGGCCCTACACACAGGGACGGTACGAGTTCAAAGGTCTCAGCTTCACCGGAAACACGAACTTCGCATCGGCTCCAGGCGCCAGCTACATCTTCGTCGGCCAGACCTCGGCCGGGGCCGATGATGGCTCAACCCCAACCGATCGTTACAGCATTGCTCAACTGATCGCCCTGGGAGCCGCAGCTCTCGACAACAAGACGGTCGTACTGGTCAACGAAGGGGTGAATATCGATGAAGGTGCCAGTACATTGACGCTGGGAAATTCGACCATTGTCGATACGTTCGGCAACGGCCGATCCTTCACCACAACGGGCCTGATCATTCCACAAAACGTCGTTGTCGATACGTTTGGCGGAGCGATCACGTACAACGATCCATTCAGCAACGGAGCCGCAACGCTCACCGGAACGAACAACATCATCACGCTCGGTAACAACGACACCGTCCAGAATATCCTGATTTCGGGCGGAATCAACGGGATCACCGGAACCGGAATCAGCAATGCCACGATTAACAATGTGAGTATCAGCGGTAGCAGCCAGAACGGTATTAGCCTGGTGAATACGACTGGAACGCAGACGCTGACCGCGCTGACGATCAACACAGTGGGCACGAACGGGATCAACCTGTCAAATGCGGGTACCGTGTCGATCACTGGAACGACCGCAATCGACGGCACAGGTGCGAACGGGATCCTGAGCACCAACACCAATTTGAATGTCGCATCTGCGGCGATCGGAACAACATCAGAAGTCACGGGTGACGGCATCGTCGTGAACAACACCGATGGCACCAACCGAACATTCTCACTGAGCAATTCCAATCTTGGATCTTCCCTTGGGGACATTGGTAATCGTGGTATCGTCTTGAATTCTACAGGGGCCGGAACGTTGACGGCAAACCTGGATAGTACGTCGATCTTCAGCACGAACGGCTCACTCGTGACCACAGATAGTGGAACGGCCAAGCAACTTGTGATGAGCCTCGGCGCAACCGGCAACATGCAGTTTAATCGGTCGACCGCCGGTTTTGCCGTTGACATCACGGGATCAGGGCTGAACTCGACAATCGTCACCTCACTCGGTGGAAACACAAGTAACATCGATGTCGCAACTGCTGGAAGCGGCGGCGGTGTCCGCTTCAATCAAGTCACATTTGACGGGTCTGGCACGGCTCTCAGCGGATCACAGGCGACCGGCGGAAACTGGACCATCGGTACCGTGGGAAGTCGAGTCCAGGGAGATGGCCTGCGATTCGATGGCCCCACGGGAAGTCTGCTGTTCAACTCGCTGGACGTGGCAAACGACAACGGAACCGGCATCTACGTCGATACCAAGACGCTCGGAACGTCATACTCCCTGGCGACCACCAATCCAGCATCTGTCGACACGACGAATGGATCAGCCTTGTTCCTCGACCCACTCACTGTCAACATGACCTTCAGCGGTCTGTCCAGCACCAACAGTGGAACGAACGGAATCTGGCTGGATGGCGTTTCCGGGAACCTGACTGTTACCGGAACGACCACCTCAACAAACGCAGGCGGGCACGGGATTCTGATCGAGAATTCCGACGGGACCTTTAACTTCAACAACATCGACGTTGATACCCCAGGTGCGGACGGCATCCATATCAACAACACCCCTGCGGCCACGATCAACTTCAACGGAACGACGACGATTCAGAATACGATCGGTGACGGTATTGACCTCTCATCAGCGGGTGGCGGAGTCACATTCGGCGCCACGAATATCAGCGGTGCGGGTGCCGATGGGATCAACCTGACCAACGCCGCGGGGAGCTACGCCTTTGGCGCCACCACGATCAACGGTTTCGAAGCGACCAGCGTCGGAATCAATTTCGCCGGTGCTGCCGCCGATGCGACCTTTGGTGCCACCGATATTGGAAATGGCGGCTTCGGCACAGCAATCGATCTTTCCAGCACGACAGGCAACCACAATATCTCGTTTGCCACCGGCAGCAACATCCATAACGTGGCGCTGGGTGTCGAACTCTCATCCGGTCACACGAATGCCACTTCGGCCAACGCCACCTTCGCATTCGGTGACTCCAACGCCGGCAATGGCCTGGGTTCCTTCATCAGTGCGACGACAACCGTCAACGCCGTTGGCCTGAACCCGCTCTCGGGGACCTATAACTTCGACGACGTCAATTTCACCGGGACGGCCAATCTGCCGTCCAGTGCTGGTGTATCACTGTTCGTCTCGGCCACTGCGACAAACGGTGTGGGTGATGGATCCTTCAGCAATCCTTACAGTGTTCTCGACGCAGATGCGATCACCACGGCCGGGAAGACATTTGTCTTCCTCGACGGAACCTACGACTTCAATACCCTCAACGGCGGAAATGCCTTCACACTCTCGAAGAACCAGAATGTTGAAGGTCTCGACAACGGGCATACAGTCGCTTACGGAACGGCACAGCCCGTCAATGTCATCGGCAACCTGGGTGCCACAGGCGGGACGGCTTCACGGACCAGCAGTTTGTCGATTACCGACAGTGCCGCCGCAGGGATCTTCGACCTGCTCGGTGGCAACAGCCTGCTGGATATCACGCTCAGTGGTTCAGCAGCAACGACCTATCTGGTGAGTTCGAATGGTGGGGCAGGCGGGTTTGACAACACAGCCGGTATCACCTTGAACGGTGTCACGATGTCCAATCCGGCGGGCACGTTTGCTGCCATGCAGTTCACAAACATGACCGGCAATGTCTCGGTGCAGGGGAATAACATCAACATGTCTTCGGGCTCGCTGGTAAACATCAACGGCGGATCGGCGACATATACGTTTGCTAGAGGAACACAGCCCGACGTCGGCTCCACACCTGGCGTGCTGGCGGGAACCAACACCGGAATGTCGATTGTCGGGACAACGGGGGGCAGCGTCTCGATCGATGGAATGTCGCTCAGCAGTTCCGGAACAGTACTCTCTTTGAGTACAAATGCTGCGACCTTCAGCTTCACAAACAACACGTTGTCATCCACGGGCACATTGTTCAGCATCGACCAGTTTGGCAGCAGCACGTCGAATCTGACATTTGACAACACGAATACGATCACGCAAACAACCGGGGTCCTTGCCGATATCGGTGCCGGTTCACGTAACATCGACCTGTCGGCCTTCAACTTCACCAATACCGGCACGACGGCTGCCAATGTGATCAACAGTGTTGGTCAGACGGGTGGCACGATCAGCTTCGGAAACATCAATATCGCCGGCTACAACAATGTCGCCGGTACAGCCGTCAACCTGCAAGGTTCCGGCGGTACGGCGGTGTTCGGTGACCTGGACATCGTGACCACCAATGGTGCGGGTCTCAAGATTGGTGCGATCACCTTCAATGGTGGTGCGTCTCCCACCGTCAGCGCCAACGGCGGCACCGCCCTGACGCTGAATGGAACGACGCTGTTTGGTGGCGGCCAGACGTTTGACGTTACGGCAACGAACACCGGTGCCGGGAATGCCGGGGTGAACCTGAACAATGTGGTCGGCAACACCGCCCTCAGTGCCGTCAACATCAACGGAACCGGCGCTGAAGGGATCCTGATCAACAACTCCGGTCAGGTGAACATCGGTAATGGCGGAAGCTCAAAAATCGATGGTACCGTCGGCGACGGCGTGAAGACGACCAATACAGACACGTTTGTGGACACCGTCGTGTTTGGATCCCTCGCCGCAATTGGTGGCAATGGATACACGGCCCTGATGAGCAACGGTGTCAATCATACGCTCGACATCACCAACAGCGGATTCGCCAATGTCGGCGGCAAGGGGGTGGCTGTCACGAACAGTGGTGCCGGACATACCTTCTTCACCATGACCAGCACGGGCATCAACTCCTCGAACAATGCGGCGGACTTCCGCAAGACCGGTACCGGAGCCTTGGATGTCGGCCTGGGGAACAACAGCTTCACCTCAAGTGCCGGCTTTGGACTGTATGTTGATGGTTCGGTCGGGGCGGGGATCCTGTCGGTCACCAGTAATGATCAGAACGCCACTAACGGTGCCACTCAACGCGGGTAACGATTTTAGACTTTGAGCTGTTTGAATCGCTGT
>JBAWWJ010000044.1:0-41370 GCA_037146815.1 Planctomycetota bacterium | reverse complement strand
GCGCGCCAATAATCGCTACAAATCCGCAACGGAACTCGCTTGTTTAAGGACTAGAAGTAGACGGCGATTTGGTCAATTAGAAGTCGTAGGGGCGACGTTGCGCTCTTCCACCGGCTAATCGATCGCAAAGTGATCGAGCGAGTAGCCAAGTGGTTGCGGCACATTGGAAATACCCTAAAACGCAAACGCCAGAGAAAACGCATCCGGGAGGGTTGCAGAGATCACAATTTCCCTGCGATCAGGTTTCCCAGATTCCTTCTGCCACGATCAATCTGTCGATTGGTCAGGAATCTCATCGCACCGGGAAGATTTGTACCGATCGGTATCCTGGCTGGTCAGCTATGGAGATTCCCAGGCTCGGAGCCCAGTCCCTGACCTGCTGGCGTTTCTGCGGGCTCGCGGGCGCGAAGGTGACTCGGTCGGGGAGTGGAAGTTCGGGGCCGATCAGTCCCGCGTTCTGTAAGTCCTGCAGTCGGTCGGGATGAGCGAAGTCGGTGTAGCCGTAACTGCCAGGTTCGCGGTATCTCAGGATTTCGGACCAGTTCACAAGCAGATGTGTAATCCCGTGCGTCTTCAACGTGGCCTGGATCTGGTCTAGAGGCCGAAGTCGAAGCTCCCCAGTCTCTGTCCGTTCCGCAAACCAGGTTTCGAAAATCGAGCGGTCGAAGACGGTGTTGTAGACATAGGAAAACTTCGCGTGAAATAAGGCGGCCTCACCAATGCACAGTACCTTGGTGTCGCGGGAAAGTCGGCCGGCGGCAACTTCGTCGTTGATCCACTGCAACGACGGGGAAACGACAAGATTCGCGGCAGCTCGCAAGTCAGTTCGGCCGGCGTTGAAGCCGCCGATGTTATGCATGATCCAGATGTTGAATGCGATGCAGAGTGCCATGAACAGCGCGCAGAGGACGCGTCCCGCGACAAAGCTGATCAAATAGCAGGCTCCCACTCCGGCCAGTAACGCCACTACGGGAAACATCGGGACGTAAAACCGATCGATCTGGTGCGTCAACAGAAACCAGGTCAAAAACTGCCAGCCGATGAAACCCCAGACCAGCCAGACCTTTCGCCGCCATGATGCCAGCAGTGCGATTGGGGCGAAGGCAAACATCAATGCACTGTGCCAATCATTGTTCGCCACCACATCCGTCAGCTTGACTGGCAGGTCCCATAGACGCTCCTGCATGCTGGAGTAATGGCGCGAGTGGCCTCGCTTCCATTGTTCGTTCATTTGGGTATCACGCCCCTCGCCGCCAAACAGGGAATACGCCAACGGAAAGACCGGGTTGCCTGTCTCCAGCGTGTTCTTGATCAGCCACGGGCCAATCGCGATTCCGATGCCAGCAGCAAGAACAGCCAGATTTAAAAGCGAAGCCAAATATGTTGCCGGGAGCGCCTGCGAGGGTGGCTGAACGTTGTTTTTTTCATGGCCTCCTTCGCTGATGCTGCGGGGTGCTTCGTTCGGGTGGCTGAAAACTACGGAAGAGGAGCCGCTGACGGCAGTCCCGGCCTTGGCGCGTCGAATCGACGAAATCAAAAGCAAAAAACCTGCGGGCAAAATGACCGAAACCAACCCCGTGTACTTACACGCCATCGCACTCCCGGCGAGCAGTCCGCATAGCCCATGCAATCGGATCGACTGGTCTGCAGGTTCGGGCGTTGTCGTCCGGAGAATTCTCAACACGACCGCCAGCGTCGCCAGCAGGTAACAGGCCAGTCCCCCTTCGGCATAAGCAATGATCGAGATTCGATAGACCCAGGGAGTCGTCAGCCAGACGAGTGCTGCCAACCATCCTGCCGACTCGGAAAACCAGCGTTTCCCCAATCCATACAGCCCCACTGCCGTTAGAGGTGCAAATCCGGCGATCACTGCCTGGCCTGCCAGTGCCCCCCATTCCCAATCGCCGTAACAGACCATCCCAGACAGCAGCAGCATTTCGGTCAGGAACGGAAAACTGGTGTAAATGTTGTGCGGTAACCGCGAAATCGATCCCTGTAAGTACCACTCCTTCGGGCCACCGAGATGGTATTCGATCACGTCGAAGTCCGTTTGAGGCGACATGGCTCCCAGCAGCATGCTGCAAACAAACGGTACGATCACGGACCAGGCAATTACCGGCAGCCAGCCCGATCTGGGGTCGTGTCGCTGGGCGTGGGGGGCGGCATGGGCTGGAAGCCCATGCCACGTCCACCAGCATTCGGCAAACGTGACACCAGCAATGATCAGCAAGAGGGGCCATCGGCTGAGCAACCCTAGCAACCCTAGACCCAACATCAGCAGCGAAAGCGTCGACAGGCCAAGGCATCCGGCCAGGAAAAAACGTTCACTCCGATCCCAGGCGGAACAGATTCGCAGCGACCGCAATTCCATTCGCCCCAGGCAAATTGCGCCGACCCAGAGGACCACCGCAACAGCCAGAAACGGGAGTCGCTGACCGAGGTACAGCCAACTCCACGGCAGGGAGTTGGGAAGCACGGGGGGATCGACCAGATCCATCAGTTCGAACAGGACATTCGGCCAGACCATCCAGCGTGTGGCCGGGCGATTGTTGGGCAGGTCGAAACTGAAGAACCAGAGACAGAACAAGACGGGCCAGATGATGCTGATTGCGCGACGCATCTGATCACGCGTTCCGTTCACCCTGTCTGGTTCCTTCGTGGTCACACTTCAACTCCAGAATCACGTTTGTTCAGGCGAACGAATCCATTTCCCGACGGACGGCGGCTGGTGCATGGCCAGTCGCTGTAACAGCCGTTCCGGCTGATCGTCAACAATAAACAACTGGCGATGTTCGTCACGACAGAACCCTGTGGAAATCGCCTGATCCACGAGCAGCACCAGCGGATCGAAGTATCCGGAGATGTTCAGCAGACCGATCGGCTTGTTGTGCAGTCCGAGTTGCGACCATGTCAGGACTTCGAATAACTCTTCAAACGTCCCCAGTCCGCCTGGCAGAGCAACGAATGCATCGGACAGATCGGCCATTAATGCCTTCCGCTCGTGCATTCCGCTTGTGATCCTCAGATCGGTGACCCCTTCGTGAAGCAGTTCCCTGGTCGCCAGGAATTGAGGAATAACGCCCGTTACCCGTCCCCCTGACTTCAGAACGGCGTCTGCAATCGTTCCCATCAGTCCGACGCTGCCACCACCATAGACCAGTTCCTGACCCGACTGAACCATCAGTTCGCCAAACTGCGTCGCCGTTTCGCGATAAATAGGATCTGTCCCCGCGCTGGAGCCACAAAAAACACAGAGTCGCTTCAATACCAACACGGTTCATGCTTCTTCGAAAGAGTACGTGACTTTTCGCGGGGTGATGGGATAGCACTCCCGAACCGGCATGATACCATCGGTCGTCATGCAGTACCTCTTCGAATCCGCCGGGAAGTTTGTTCGGACGACATGGCCATCGGCTGTCGTAGCGCTCGCGGCTTGGATCAGTATTGTGGTCAGTATCGATCCTGCCGGAAGCTATCCCGGCATGCCCGCAGGGCCGGGCCTGACGATTGACGAGATTTTCAACGTCGAACAAGGGGTGTATCTGGTCGAGCAAACCCGGGCTCTCGGATGGTTCAACCTGATTCCCGGGACGTCGAGCGAGGCGTTTCGCCGTGAACTCGGCTACAACCCCGATCATCCGCCTCTTGGTCGATACTGGCTCGGTTTGCATCATCAATTGACGTGGTGGTTCGCCCCCCCATTTCAACCCAACGGACCATTTGTGACAGCGTGTGCCCGGACAGGTTCCGCGACCGCCTTCGCCCTGACCATATGGCTGCTGGGGGCATTCGTGACATTCGCAGCGCAGCGCGGAATGAACAAAAATGACCTGAGCTCCGGATGGCAAGGTGCGATCACAGGGTTGGTACTGATCTTGATGCCACGCTTGTATGGCCACGCTCATCTAGCAGCGTTGGAAACCATTACCAATCTGACCTGTACCGCCGCCGTACTGGCCATTGCGACAGGTTGGAATCGGGCAACACCTCCTTCACGTCGCGCGGCGATCCTCGCAGGAGTGTTGATGGGGTTGGCCTTGCTGACGAAGATCCAGGCGATCTTGATTCCCGTGCCGGTGATACTCTGGACATTGCTGCGCTGGCGTCTGCACGGAATTGTCCCGCTGCTGATCTGGTTTTCCGTCGCAACGCTGGTCTTTTTCGCAGGCTGGCCCTACATCTGGCATGATCCTGTTGGACACGTGCTGGAGTACCTGGGACGAACGACAAATCGAGTCACGCTGAACTGCTACTATTTCGGCACGAATTATCAGGACCGACTTGTTCCGTGGCACTATCCGTATGTGATGTTTGCTGTGACCGTGCCCATCGGGTTGCAGTGCCTGGGACTTGCCGGACTGGTTGCCATGAAACCTGCCAATATGGAATTGCAGGTCGAGGATCGCTGGCAAAAGCGTCTATTGCTGGCCTATGGATTGTTTCCGTTGATCGTCTTTTCGATTCCCGGTATCGCAGTCTACGACGGGGAACGACTGTTCCTGACGGTCTTTCCAATTTGGGCGATTTTTGTCGGGCGCGGGGTAGTTGCCGCGATGGCGATCTGGACTCGGAAAATTGGATCGCGCCGAGTCTGGCTGCTGACGGCGGTGCTGTTCCTGATTCAATTCGGTGCCAACTTTCAGTCCCACCCAGCATATCTCAGCTACTATAATCTGGCGGTGGGAGGTACTTCCGGGGCGGAACGGCTTGGGCTGGAGATGAATTACTGGGGAGACTCACTGACGCGGGATCTTCTGCAAGAAGCAGTCGCGAATCATGGCGCACTGACGACGTTAGAGATTCTGCCATCGCTGCACCAGTTTCAAAACGAGGACCTGATCCGCCAGTCACCAATCCTGCGGTCACGGTTATCGCAAGTGAAAGGGACGCATCTGCTGCGACTGGCGTTTCGTCGACGAGCCGACTTGAATGACACATTGTTTCAGAAATACCAATCCGATCCGCGTGACCGTTTGGCAGGATTTCGGCGAAAGGAAAGTTCGGATTGAGCGACGACATCACAACATTGGCCCCTGATTCTCTGGAACGATACAGTCGCCAGATGCGATTTGCCGGAATCGGGCGCGAGGGCCAGGAACGTCTCAGCGAAGCCCGCGTTCTGCTCATCGGCTGCGGAGCTCTGGGGACGGTGCTGGCTGATACATTAGTTCGAGCCGGAGTGGGGAAGCTGCGCATTGTTGATCGCGACTTCGTCGATCTGTCGAACCTGCAGCGACAGGTCTTGTTCGACGAACAGGACGTTGCCGAACATTTGCCCAAGGCAATCGTGGCCGCCAATCGACTGTCTCGAATCAATTCTCAGGTGATTCTGGAACCACACGTCGCGGATGTCGATTGGCGGTCAATCCGTGACTACGTGCGGGATGTCGATCTGATTCTGGACGGAACCGACAACTTCGAGACCCGGTTTCTGGTCAACGACATCTCATTGGAGACAAACATCCCCTGGGTCTACGCGGGTGTGGTGGGAAGCCACGGCCAGACCATGGCTATCTTTCCAGGTCAATCGGCCTGCCTGCGCTGTGTCATTGAATCTCCACCGGACCCCGGAACTTCAGAAACGTGTGATACGGCAGGTGTGATTGCACCGGCAATCCACATGGTGACGGCCTTGCAGGCAGCAACGGCACTCAAGATCCTGTCAGGACAACGGCAGTTCGTGGAGCCTCAACTGACGATCGTCGACGTCTGGGAAGGAACGCTCCGTCAGATGAATCTGGCGGGATTGAGGGAACGGGGCCACTGTCCTGCCTGCGGCCCACAGCAACGGCGCGACTGGTCGAGCGGTGGGCAGACGTCTCAAACGACAATCCTGTGTGGTCGAAATTCTGTGCAGATTTCGCCTGCGGAACCGGTCTCACTGTCTCTTGAAGATCTGGCGAAAGCACTTGCACCGCTGGGGCAAGTCACACGAAATCCGTTCCTGCTGAGGTTTACTCCCACGGGCGGGACGCTGCAGATGACCGTCTTTCGCGACGGTCGAGCCATCATCCAGGGAACGGAAGAAATCCCCATCGCCCGTGGATTTTACGCCCGGTATGTCGGTGGATGATCGCGTTTGTCGGTCGATCTCACCCCAACACGACTTGTTCAGGCATTTCTTGAACTGACAGGGCTGCTGAAGATTCTTTGTTCAATTTCGTGTGATCCGATTTGACACGTCACGAATCAGAACTAGGTTTGAGTTGTTCGGGAAATTCCCAAACCCGTTCCAAGAGACGATCATTCGGACCGCGTGTGGCGCGGCTGGAATTGGTCTCACGCCGTGGTGGTTGTTCCACCTGCGGTGGCTTACATTTTCCCAGTTCGCCAGGGGCCTCATGTCATGCAGAAGTTCAAGAACAAGAATCGTCACGGTTTTACATTGATCGAAGTGTTGATCGTCGTTGTGATCCTCGGGATCCTGGCGGCAACCGTCCTGCCGCAGTTCGCCTCGTCAACCGCCAATGCCAAGGAATCGGCCCTGCGTGCTGACCTCGCTCAGATCCGGTCGCAAGTCACGATGTACAAGTTCCAACATGATGGAACATTCCCCAACGGAACCGCCGACAACGTCGTCAAGCAATTGACACTCGCCAGTAACCTGGCTGGTGATACGGCTGCCCCAGGGACCACCGGTTATCCTTACGGTCCTTACCTGATGGCCCAATTCCCAACCAACCCTTACAACGGTGGCAGTGGCATCGTGGTTAAGACGACCGCAATTGGCTCCGCCGACGTTGACACGTCTGCGATGCAAGGCTCTGTCAAAGTGGGCTGGATCTATAGCTCGCTGACCGGCCAGGTGATCGCCAACTCGACTGGCAATGCTGCTGATGGCACACCACTGACGGGCCTGTAATCCAGTAGCGATTGAATGAGAAATCAGAGCCTGCCGGAATCTCCGGCAGGCTCTGTTCATTCTTTGGCAGTGGTCACCATGAGGATATTCTCTGTATCTTGTGGATTCTCGATTCGGACATGGATGGCGAATCTTCACTCAGGACTGACCGGCAATGATTTTGGATGTACCTATGTTTCGCAGTCTGTTTGCGGTATGGGCCTGCTGGTGTTTGATCAGCGATTTCAACGGACTTTACGCGGCTGAACCTGACACGCCTGTGCGACGATCGGTTTCACCTTGGGGTATCAGTTCCTCCGCCAGTTCATTCCGAAACCACGAAGAGTGGTTTCCGAAGATGGCCGAAGCGGGTGTCACGACAGTCCGCCTGTTTCCGGAATGGAGCAACTTCGAACCGAAGCAGGGAACGTGGAACTGGACCGACGGGGATCGATTGATTAAATCGGCGACCGATCACAAGTTGGAAATCAACGCCATCCTGATGGGCTCACAGCCCGGCTCCAAATCGATTCACGCCTTCCCGATGGAAGATCTGGAAAGCTGGTCCAGGTACGTGGCCGCTGCGGTGGGACGTTACAAGAACCAGATCCGCTACTGGGAAGTCTGGAACGAAGGGAATGGAGGCTTCAATGATGGCCATCACACGACGACCGATTACGCTCGCCTCACCGTGGCCACGTACGAAGCCGCCAAGAAAGCCGATCCGCAGGCGCAGGTCGGGCTGACCGTTGCCAGCTTCGACGCTCCGTATCTCCATCAGGCCATCCGCGCGATGGCCGCGCAGGGAAAACCCAATAGTTTCGACTTTCTCTGTATCCATCCCTACGAGATCGCGGATGGTCTGGCCGAAACGGACGGCGAGGTACCGTTTCTCTGGATGAATCGCATGCTGCGATCCATGCTCAAGGAGGCCGCGCCCGAACGGGCTAATGCTGAAATCTGGATGACCGAAGTGGGCCATCGCCTGACATCGAATAAAGAACGCTCAATCACCGAAGTGGACGCTGCGAATGCCTTGGCTCGGATGTACACGATGGCCATCGCTCAGGGTATCACCTGCACGCAGTGGTTTGAGGCACAAGACCCGGCGGGTGAAGACCAAGGATTTGGATTGCTGAAACGCGATGGCAGTCCACGGGCTGCCTACCGAACGATGAAATCGCTCGCGACAGAACTGGGAGAATCGCCGAAATACCAGGGTTGGCTGGCTCTGGGAGACCTGAAACGTGGTTACGGTTTTGTATTTGCCGGCAGATCTTCGGACGTGCTGGTCGCATGGATGCCAACCGGGCTCAAGTCAGACGCTGCCAGTCGAACGCTCACGTTTGCAAAAGATGTCGACGTGACAAATGCGATCAGTGCCGTCACGTCGAAGCTGATGGCCGGTAAACCACTCATACTGAGCGACATCCCGGTGATCATCGCTGGACTTCCCGCAGACCTCGTTCAACAGGCCCGCGATAATTCTGGCCAGAACTTTCCCTGGGGTGGTGACTACACATCCGCAAAAACGGTCAGCTTCCAGGCGGGACTGCCCGATCAGGTTCAGGGAGTCACCCCACGTGGCCGGGGAAATTACCCGACGGTCACATTTGCAGATGGATCTGCAGGCCTTGTCGTGGCAGGGGATATCAATCATCCCGTTTCATTTTACGCGCATCCGTCATTCGCGAGTTTTCAGACTCGCGAATACTACGTTCGTGCGACAGTCCGCCGCCTCGCTACGGGGAATGTTGGTATGAACCTTCGATATGAAGTGGCTGACAGCCAGGGACGAATGCCATACGCCAACGTCGGCCAATGGTTCAGTGTGTCGCAGGAGTCCACCTGGCAAACTCACACCTGGCACGTGACCAATGCCTGCTTTTCAAAGATGTGGGGGAACGACATTGTCATCGCCCCCGAACAGTCGATCCCCTTCGCTGTTGGCACGATTGAGATCAGCGTGGTGCCATTCAAGTAACGCGATGGCCAGGCTGTTAATGCATATGAAACTGCGGACGTACTTAGCGAACGTCGGAATGTGGTAGATTGGCATTTCTCGTGCCGCATGGAAAAACCGTGACATCGCTCAATCCATCCGCGACTGACGATTGAGAAGAATTCCTCGATTCAGAAAGTAACAAATGCGGTTTCCGACTCGTACATTATTCATGGTCATTGCGCTGATCATGACCAGCAGTGTCCTGGCCGATGAGCCTGTCGTGGGATCGCGAAGTACCACCTGGTCCGAACTGAAGTGGAAGATGGCGGCCCCGACACCGTTTAAACGGGTCGAGTCACCGACGGTCGTCGTCGAGAAGACGCTTTATCTGTTCGGTGGATTTACGGAAGATCTGCAAGCCTCGACCCAGGTCGATCTCTACAATCCGGTGACTGACACGTGGTCGCAAAAGAAGGCGATGCCGTCGGGATTGACGCATTTGAATCCCGCCATTGATGGGAAGACCATCTGGTTCGCAGGAGGCTTTAAAGGGCGACACCCTGGCCCGGTCGTCACGGAAGTCTGGAAATATGATGTCACGTCCGACACCTGGACTGCGGGACCGCCGTTGCCGGAACCGCGCGCAGGTGGGGGCCTCGCTATCCAAGGGCGCCATTTGCATTACTTCGGTGGGTATAAGGTGGATCGAGATACGAATGCTGGCGAGCACTGGAGCTTATTACTGGATGGGGGAACCGCATGGAAACGCGAAGCGGATGTACCCGACCCGCGTGGTCATGTCAGTGCCGCCGTCCTCGACGGCAAGATCTATGCTCTTGGTGGTGATCATGGTCACGACAAGACCCAGATCGATGTCAGTTCCTGCCATCGGTTTGATCCCGCAACGGGGATGTGGAGCGAGATTGCGAGCCTACCCGACGGCCGCAGCCATTTTGAATCCAGCACGATCATTCACAACGGCCGAATCGTGATCCTCGGTGGCCGCTGCAATAGCTCCCAGCCAGTACGCAACGTCGTGAATGACATTTTGGAATATGATCCCAAAGCAAATGTGTGGAAGACCATCGGAACGATTCCAGAAAAGGTCCTCGCCCCATCGGCCGAAATCATTTCCGGAAACATCATCATCACGGGGGGCGGCCTGAATAACCCTCGCCCTCTGACAGCGAATACCTGGATCGCTCCACTCCCCAAGTAGGCACCGCGCGGAAGAATGCCATTTGCCGTGGCCTGCGAACTCATTTGCTGGCTACTTCTGAGCCGCGTCGATCAAGGCCTGTGCATGTCGTGCCAGAGAGGTTTCAGGAAAGTCGTTCACGATTTTTTCGAGAGCCGCGACCGACTTGGCCTTTGCCGCCGGGTTGCCGACCGCCAGTTTCTTTCGTTCCGTTTCCAAACTCTTCAGGGCCTGCATCCCTGCCTTGACCTTGGCGTCCTTGGCCAGATCTTTTTTCATGGTGGCGGTCTCTTTCGGCAATTCGAATCCGTTGAACCGATCGAGTAACTCAGAAAGCAGTTCGTGAGTCTTAAAGGTATTGGAGGCTTCCTGAGATTCCTTGATTTTCGCCATCTGAGCATCGATCTCTTGCTGCACGATTTCCATCAGCTTTGCGGCAGTTTCCTTGGTCTCCGCTTTGGGCGATGATGTCGACTTCTTCAAATTCGCGGCCAGACCTTTGTAGTTGCCGATTTCGACAGCGAACCAGATCTGCTTGAGCGGATCGGGGATATTTGAGGGATCAATCTTCCAGGCGGCACCTTCTTCTGCCAGTTCGGCAATCTCCTTGATTTCGTCCTTTACCGGAATATGCATCTCGCCATCAGGAGTGATGTAGCGGAATTGCGAAACATTCTTGGTATCAATCTCCTGGAACAGTCCGCAAGCAGACTCGAAGTCGCGCGACTGATCCACAATCACAGGCCATTTGCCCGCGACCTGCCGAACGTAGGCCTCGACCTTCTGTCGAGGACTTCCGGAGTTCACTGCGATGAAGATCACCGGTCGCCCTTCAAACTTCTTGACTTCGTCCACCGTCGTGCGCCAGCGTGCGGCACTCCCCTGATCATCTTCTTCGAAAAACCAGAGGACAATTCCTTTCCCCTTGAGACTGCCCAGTGCCAACGGTCCGGAATTGACCCACGCCCCGGGATCCGTCGGAAACGGTGGAACCGGATCAGCGTAAAGACTGGTCACGAGCGAGAGAGAAAGAGAAAACACCAGAAGAGGATTCGTCGGAGTCCAGAGTTTATTCATGCGAAGATCTCCATCGGGTCAGCCTGAAAGGATGTGCCTGAAATAGAGTAGACTGAAGGCCCCCGTTCCGCAATCGGCTATGGTGCGAGAGAGCCAGAGTTATTGCGTCGGGGTCGGGCCCACTGATTCTCTGTTTGCGAAGAGTTACTTTGCCACCGACCCAGGAGCGATCAGCCCTGATTCGGGGCTGCTGGCGGTTGCATAGAGTTTTTTGGGAATCCGGCCGGAATGTGCGGCCAGATGACCGGCACGGCATGCCAGCTTCATCGCCTCGGCCATTTTTCGCGGGTCTTGCGCCGATGCAATCGCGGTGTTCAACAGCACCCCGTCACAGCCGAGTTCCATCGCGAACGCGACATCACTGGCAGTTCCCACTCCTGCGTCGATAATCACCGGATAGTCGGGATCATTTTCTTTCAAGTATTCCATGCAGATCCGAATGTTGTTCGGATTGAGAACTCCCTGCCCGCTGCCGATTGGACTCCCTGCAGGCATCACCGATGTGGCACCGGCATCTTTCAGACGACGAGCCGTAATCGGGTCATCCGTTGTGTAGCACAGGACTTCAAATCCATCGGCGACCAGTTCGCGAGTTGCTTCCAGCGTGGCAACAGGATCGGGCAGCAGGGTCTTCTTGTCCCCCAGGACTTCCAGCTTGATCCAACTGGCTCCTGGATTACCGACGCTAGCCAGGATTTCACGTCCCAGTCTTGCGGTACGAACGGCGTCTTCAGCCGTAAAACATCCGGCGGTATTGGGAAGGATTGTGTACTTGTCCAGGTCGATGAAATCGAGAATGTTTCGCCCCGCGGCATCAACCAGGCGTTCACGACGCACGGCCACAGTGATCACGCTGGCTTCGCTGATTTCCAGGCATTCACGCATCAACTCAAATGTCGTGTACTTACCTGTGCCAACGATTAACCGGGACGTAAGCCGATGCGATCCAAGAACCAAAGTCGAGTCTGTCGAAGAAGCCATGAATCGCGATCAACCTCCACCCACCAGCGTCACTATTTCGATTCGATCACCGTCGGCCAAGACTGTCGCAGGATGGTCCTGTCGCGGAACGACCTGTCGATTCCGTTCCACAGCCAGAAACCGCGGCTTCAGCTCAAGGATGCCCAGCAGGGATTCAACGGTCGTTCCTTCGGGAACAACATGACTGGTATCGTTAACGATGATATTCAGAGAAGCCATGACGGACGCCTGAAAGTCGTGGTTCGCCGCGAACCAACGCCGCATTTTCTTAGGGCAACTCAAATATTCGCTTCGTCCTCAGAAGCCTGTCAGCCAAGAGGCGTTGGTTCGCAGAGCGAACCACGACTATCTCACGCCTCACGAACGCCGAGGCGCATTGCCGTCGAAGCCGCAAAATGACAAGACTTAGAATCCGTCGCTGACGTTTTCCATCATCGCACCCATCGACTTCATCGCACCATTTCGCGTCGACACTGCCTTCAACACGTTGATGTCGATTTTCTTTGACACCGCCTTGGTCGAACCATCGGCGAGGCCGAAGATGCACAGATCACTGTTGTGGCTGCTGCCAAAGCTGAAGAATTGCAATGTGACGTTGGATGGGCCAGGAACAGCCCAGTAGGTGTCGAAGACGTCGGGGTGAGTGGAATCATCCCAGACTCGGACGCAGCAGCTATAGGCATCGGCCCAGAATCCGAACAGCGAATCTCCGACCGCGATGGTGTTGGATTGGCCATCGCTGATATCACTCATTCGAACCGCACTGTTCAAATAAAGAATCCCGTTGGGGTCCTTGGGAGGATTTCCGCCGCCACCTGGGGAACTGGGATCATACGCCCCCATGTTGCCACGATACGTTGAAAATCCCCACGGAGCACTCGAGGGACGCTTGGCACTGGGGCAGACATACGATTCGATGTTGTTACCCAGAAAATTCTGGTTGTTACCGCCACCGAACTTGGCGACGCGGAAGTCGAGATCGATTGTCCCCTGACCCATTTCCGAGCGAATTAAGGCCGGCCAGCCCCATTCCGCAGGCATCAACCAGCTATTCACGGTAATCATTGAACGTTGACGCATGGCCATCAACTCCATCGTGACTGGTTCGGTGAGCGTCGCCTGCTGACCTGCTCCGGGGGCCGGGCTGATATAGCCGGGTGGCCAGCAGCGATGGGCTCCTTCGTAGTTGTGCATCGCCAGCACGATCTGCCTGACATTGTTAATGCATTGAGCCCGGCGACCCGCTTCACGAGCGTTCTGGACCGCAGGCAGCAGCAACGCCGCCAGCATGGCGATGATCGCAATCACCACCAGTAGCTCAATCAGCGTAAACCCACGTCGGGCAGTTCGGGACGCACAAGGTTGGACATTTCGAGTCATTACTCAACTCCTGATTTTTCGGACCATTCACTTGGCCACGATATGAAATCATCTGGCATACGTGGATGCGCCTCATCCACGTTTCGCGTGCTGATGAAAATCGGCGGAACACAATCACCGTAGCAAATCCGCAACCCCATTTCAAACCCCGTTTTCCGCAAAGTCGGGACCAGCATTATTTTTACAATCTGATGCGACTGAACGCATCAAAACTACTGAACGAGACCGAATCCTCAGGAATTGCGATCCGATGCGGACTTGTGGCTTAACGGTGAATTCTGAAAACACTGGATTCTGACGAATTCTGCAACAAACAAGGGTTTGTATCCAATGTAGTTCACCGTCAGCGGAGCAGTTCAGAAACGACTCTGGCCTGTGTGATCGCAACGTCGGTCAGACTTCCCGCACGGCCGTCATGAGGATACGTCAATCGCTGATGATCCAGTCCCAAGGCATGCAGCAACGTGGCATGAAGATCGTGGACGGTGACAACATTTTCAACCGCCTGATAACCGAAGTCATCGGTCTGGCCATAACAGAAGCCTGGTTTGAAACCTCCTCCGGCGATCCAGAGTGAGTTGGCATGCCGATTGTGATCTCGTCCATCCGTTCCCTGCGAAACCGGCAGTCGTCCGAATTCGCCGCCCCACAAGACAATCGTCCGGTCCAGCAGACCTCGCTGCTTCAGATCCTGAACCAGCGCCGCACTCGGTTGATCGACTCGAGCACAGTTTGTTTTCAACGTCGCTGCGTTCTTGCTATGAGTATCCCAAGGCTGTCCTGCCAGAAACAATTGGACAAACCGCACACCTCGCTCAATCAACCGGCGAGCAATGATGCACCGAGACCCGTATTCGGCGGTTGCAGGATTATCCAGTCCATAGATCTTGCGGGTGGCTGCCGTTTCTCCGGAAAGATCGAGTAACTCCGGAACGACCGTCTGCATCCTGGCGGCAACTTCGAAGTCGGTCATCCGAGCTTCCAATTCGGAATTGCCTGGATACTGTCGCAGATGAGTTCGATTGAAATCGTTCAGCAACTGTAATTGCCGGGTCCTCGCGGAACTCGAAACATCCTGAGGAGTCAACAGATTCGGGACCGGGGTCTTACCCGGTCGAAACGTCGTCCCCTGATACTCTGCTGGCAGCCAACCTGACGTCCAGTTGCGAACGCTGTCGACCGGCATTCCTCCCGGGTCCGTCAACACGACATACGCAGGAAGATTCTCGTTCGCGGAACCGAGTCCGTAATTGATCCATGATCCCCACGTCGGATACCCGGCCTGAAACTTGCCGCTATGAATCAACCGCAACGCAGATTCGTGATCGACCGATTCCGTTGTGATGCTGCGAACCAGCGTGATGTCATCGACGATGCCAGCAGTGTGAGGCAGAACTTCGCTGACTTCAATTCCTGATTCACCATGACGACGGAATGCGAACGGCGAACCGAGAACGTTGCCACGCTGGCCGGGGAAATGAATCTCCAGATCCCCGTCATATTTCTGACCGTTTCGTTTCGTCAGTTCCGGCTTGGGATCAAACAGATCCATCTGACTGGGACCGCCATGTTGAAACAGGCAGATCACGGCATCAGCGGAAGCAGATCGATGCGGCTGTCGCTGCGACCGCAACGCGGCATCGACACGGTTCTGCTGCAGCAGATGCGTCAACGCCAGCAGGCCGACTCCACCCACGGATTGTCCAAGGAAGGCGCGTCGATGAAGGCCCAGAGAATCGAATGACATGTTCACCAGTCCCGATTATTCAATGTAAAGGAAGGCGTTGCTGGCGAGCAGCATCTGGCACAAATCGACCCAAGCTGCCTGAACGGCGTTGGGACGCCCGGCGTACTCCGTGGTTTGCTCCGTCAGGAATCGTTTCGCGGCCCCTTGTTCTTCATCCGTTGGTCTGCGACCCCATGTGATGCGGAACGCTTTCGTAATCGCCTGATCTTCAGAAATATCCGGCGACGATCTAACCCGGCGGGCCAGACCTGCTGCGCGAGCCCGCACAAACTCGGAATTTAAAAGTTTCAGCGATTGCAGCGGGACTGTCGTCCGCGGACGAGCTGTACAGTTGAAGACGATTGACGGGGCATCGAACACTTCCAGCAGGCCGACCACTTGAGTCCGGCGCTGCTGCAGGTACAGGCTGCGCCGCAGGCTTCCCGGGACCGACTCGCCGACGAACACATCGCCATCACCCGCAACCTGAGTCGGAACATAAGGTCCAAACATCGCCGGGTCCAATTCGCCCGAAGCGGCCAGCATCGTGTCACGAATCGATTCACTGTCAAGCCGCCGCAAGGGAAACCGAGCCAGCAATCGACCGTCAGGGTCTTTTTGATCGGCTGCTGCCACCGGTCGACTCGATTGTCGATAAACAGCGGAATGCAGGATCATGCGGTGAACCCCCTTTGCACTCCAATTCTGTCGAATCAGTTCACCCGCCAGCAGATCGAGTAATTCAGGATGACTCGGCAACGATCCGGAATAGCCGAGATTATCGGCGGTCGCGACGATTCCCGTCCCGAAATGGTGCTGCCACCATCGATTCACGGTGACGCGAGCCAATAACGCGGCCGCTCGAGAATGAGGCTGAGTCACCCATTTCGCGAAGGCCAGGCGTGGGCTCGGTGTTTCTGTCGCAACTTTGTCTGTCGTTTGAACGGTTAGAAGGTCTGCCGGATTGGATTCGTCGGACAAGACCAGTGGTGATCCCGGAGTGACTGGATCACCCGGCGACTTGTATTCGCCTCGATTGAGCAATCGAACGACGGGAGAGGCTCCGGTTGGCTGACTGACAGCCGCCAGTCGACCAATCGGTTTGGGGCGAGTCGCTTCCAGAGCTTTGATGTCAGCATCCAGCTCCTTACGTTTGGCCCGATGCTCGTCGGCCAGTTGCCGCTCAGCCACGTCCAGCTTCGAATCAGGCACGCCCTGTTCAATCAGCACGTTGTCGACGACAAAACTGCGACCGCAACAGTATTCAAAGCCAAATGCCCCCTCGGGCAGATCGGCTTCGGTCAGTGTCACGGTTCCCTCTTCCGGAACACCATCGACAACCTGACGGGCTTCGTATTTCCCTTCGCCCAGATTGGTGATGCGAACTCCATAATTCCGACCGGGGACATAGCCGCTCTTCCCGATTTTGCCTCGACCTTGATCGTCGGCACCGGGGTAATCGACATGAACCGCCGCCTGCCCCGCAGCCGCTCCATCCAGCAGAATATTGCCACCGCTGAATGTCGGCTTCGTATCATTGAAGTCACGAAGTGCGATGAAGTAGCCGACATAGGGCGCGGTATCGCCTCCAGCCACCAGATCGAACGTCGCCTGGACCCAGCCACCGACCTCATCAGGAGTCCAGTCGAATGTCTTTTTCGTCGACAGGGCTCGATCACCCGCCGCTCCAGATTCGATGAGATGCAGCGTCCCCTGAGTTGCCTCGGCCCCCGGAGCACTCTTCTGATCAACCTGAATTGCGGGGACTCCGGCGGGCGCTGTGTCTCCGGGAACCGTATTCGTCCACGTTTCTGCCAGCGGACGACCGGGATCAAACGAGTCTGCAAACAGCTCATGTCCCCGCTGCCGATGCTGTCGAGCCCAGTCGGCGAACTGTTGTCGCCGGGCAGTGATCTTCTGATCGACCGCTTTGACGTCCGCGTTCCACGCCGCGAGTTCTGCGGCGGACGCAGTGGAGATTTCACGATTTTTCGGCAGGACCCACTGTTCAATATTGAACGCGGGATAGATCACGGCCTGCAGCCGATAGTAGTCACGTTGAGAGAAGGGTTCGAACTTGTGGTCATGACAGCGGGCACACTGGACCGTCAGGCCAAACAATACTGAACCGATGATCTGCTGAGTCCCCTCGAGGACCGCGTACTTGTCCGCTCGAACTTCATCAGGATTGCCATCACTGCTGTCCGTCCCGTCCGGGCTGTTTCGCAGGAAGTGGACAGCTTCCAGCAGTTCCACCATTTCGGGACGAACATCGCTCCCTGTGCGATAGCCCGACAATTCATCCCCTGCCAGTTGCTCGCGAATAAACTGATCCCAGGGCTTATCGGCATGGATCGAGCGGATGACATAATCACGATACCGATATGCGAGCGGCCGATCGGTATCGGCACCGAAGTAGCCATTGCTGTCTGCATAGCCTGCGGCGTCGAGCCAATACTTCCCCCAGCGTTCTCCGTACTGTCGTGAGTTCAGATAGTGCTCGACCATCTGCTCATACGCATCGGGACGTTTATCGCTCAGGAAGCGATCGATCTCGTCGAGCGTCGGGGGCAGCCCGGTCAGATCGAAGCAGACACGCCGGATCAAAACCTCACGACTCGCTTCCGGCGACAGTTTCAGTCCTGCGGTCTTCAGTCGATCGGCAATGAAATGATCGATCGGTGTCAGCAATCGAGGTTCACCGGGAACAACCGGCAGGGCGACGCGACCGAGTGGCTGAAAGGCCCAGTGTTCATCACGAATCGGCTTCGCGGGTACGTCGGCTGGCAGACCATGTGCCCCGTCAACGATCCAGCGTCGAAGCAGATCCTGTTCTTCGGCGGGTAACGGATGATCGACGGGCATTTCACCTGCGGAGACGCGTTTCCACAACAGACTTCGCGACAGATCGCCCCCGACAATCACCGGGCCGTTCTTCCCACCCCGTTTGATTCCGGGTGGCAGCGCCAGATTCAGATTTGCTTCTTGCCGTGTCGGTCCATGACAGGCCACACAACGACTCTTGAGCAGCGGCAGAATTTCTTGGTTGAAATCCGGCCCGGCAGCATTCAGCCAGGGCTGATTCAAAAGGAGAAAAGCGATCAGACATCCCATCAATCGTCGAGTCATCGAATTCCGCTTCCGCAGGAGTTCCGCCAACACACGGCCGCACCAGTCAAGTCTACCACCTCGCGACAACGGTTTTGAAGTCGCGGATGGATTTCAATCGCGAGAGCCCATGTTTCCTACGGCAACTTCGCGTCGATCAGCAACAAAAACTCAGCGCCATTTACGTACCCGCGTCAGATACCAACCCCCATCAGCCGGAACGCGCTAGCGTCCGGTTCAATCTTCACCGGCCCGGAATGTTCGACAGACCCTCTAATTGGGTGATGATTTGCCGGATTGCAACAACATCTGTCGCTTACGTCGCAGTTGTTCGTGCGTCAGGACCGGCGGCTTGCAGAGAATTCCCGCAACTCGCTTACACACGTGAATCAGACCAATAACGACGAACCCCAACGCGTAACCGCAAAATGCTCCGGACACGTAGCCCAATATCCCTCCAACAAAAATCCCCTCACCGACGGAAAGTGTCAAGAATTCCATGAGAACGAACGGCATGACGACGCAGCCGCTCATGACTGCTGTGATCATGATGGCGTCTAACACTCTGGCGATCTGGGTATGTCCCATCCGCTGCTCCCATGAAACGAAAAAGGGCCAACTTAGTGCCGTGGCCGTTCAATGACCGGCGTCACGGAAGATTCCGCAAAAAGTCTTGGACACCAACGTCGTCTCTCCACCCCCGCGCCAGTTCATGAACCTCGCTTTGACGAACGGCGTAATGGTCATCATTCTGCGCGCGGTCCTTCAGCCATTCGTATGTTGCGACGTGACACCAAACGCTGGCCACCAAATGAACGGCACGTTCCCGGATCTCTGAAACAATTTGCGATTCGTCGTCCCACGGTTCATAGTAGTACGACAAATCGTACGTGGCCAGTTGTTTCAGTCGCACCAACACGTCGGATTCGACCATGCCAAGTTCACGACGTTTTCGCACGTCACCAACGCAGCGGGCCGCAAGGAAGACCGCCAGCCATGTTTGATCACGGTCGCGCCGTTCCAACAGCCATTGCAGGATTTGAGCAACCTTGTCCTCCGGCAACATTCCCGCCAGAAGTGTCAACACTTCGTGCCAGATTTCCTGTTTCCAGTAGCAGTAAACTTCGGCCTGCAACCCCGAAACATCCAGGTCCTGATCTTTGAATCGCTGAGCGATTTCCGCCATGTAGCCTACCGAGACTCACGCGTCTGCTGATACCAGCGAGCAACAATATCCAGCAGGACTGCGCGATCGACAGGTTTTGAGATGTAGTCGCTGCAGCCAACATCCAGACACAATTGACGATCACCGATCATAGCATTCGCTGTCAACGCGATGATCGGCCGTTTATCACCGCGCTGACGTAACTGGCTTGCGCAGAATATCCGTCCAGTACCGGCATCTGCATATCCATCAGGATCAGATCGATAGGTTGCTGCTCAAAAGATTCTGCCGTCAACAGGTCCAGGGCAATCTGGCCATTCTCGGCCAGTGTCACGTGCGCACCAGCCCGCTGCATCAAGAAAGCGATCAAGCGTTGATTGTCGGGACCATCCTCGACAAGTAGGGCATGACAACCATCCAGCCTGGGAAGGTTCGCTGGCCTGGTATCAGTCGCACCATCGATTTGAACTGGTTTTGCAGCTTCGACCGCGGTATCGACGGTGGCAAAGCGAATCGTCGCCGTAAACGTGCTTCCATGCATGGGGATACTCGTCGCTTCCAGGCTTCCCCCTAACACGGCTGCAAGCCTGCGACTGATCGCCAACCCCAAGCCAGTTCCCCCAAACTTGCGAGTCGTCCGAGCGTCTACCTGAGTGAATGGCATGAACAGGTCTTGCAGACGTTCGGGAGCAATGCCAATTCCGCTGTCCGAAATCGCAAATTTCAAGAGCGTTTCGGTACGCGTCACACGCACATGGACCGAACCAGATTCTGTAAACTTGATGGCATTGCCGACGAGATTCATCAGAATCTGTCGGAGGCGCGTTGGGTCGGTACCGATGAATGTCGGCACCGCATCATCGATTTCGAAACGGAGTTGCAGTCCCTTTTCGACGACACGGATCTGAAACGAGGACACGATGTCGTTGACCAGTTGATGAACCTGACATGGGATGCATTCCACTTCCATTTTCCCAGCGTCGATTTTCGACAAGTCCAGGATGTCATTGATAATCGTCAACAGGTGTTCGCCATTTCGTCGAATCGCATGTAGCGCTTCATTGCGCTCCGTAAGATTCCGGTTCCAGTCATTATCCGTCAACAGGTTCGCATAGCCCAGGATGGCTGTCATGGGCGTTCGAATCTCGTGACTCATGTTTGCCAGGAATTCGCTTTTCGATCGACTCGCCTGCTGCGCCATTTCATTCGCTATTCGCAATTCGTCAGCCTGCCTGGCAATCTCATTCCGAGACCTTTCAATTTCTGCCGTGTATTGTCGAATCGCCACTTCTGTGTGCTTCCGATCAGAAATGTCTCGCGAGCAGCAAACGATCCGGTCAACGTGGCCACCGGCGCCCCGGACAGGGTTTGCTCGTGTTTCGAGCCAGACGAAATGCCCCTGTTTATGACGAAGTCGCCATTCGATTAACGTTTGTTCGCCCCGCAAATTCCGTTGACGCGTTTCTTCAACCAGAGCCAGATCATCCGAGTGAACTCGGGTCGCAAAGTCGGACTGAGTTACTTCCAATTCGGTGTATCCCGTTATCCGAAAGAAGGATGGGCTGACATAGAAAGACTGCCGGTCAGCCGTAGCCACGCTGATGATGTCGTCGATGGCATTGCCGACGATTCGAAACAACTCTTCACTGGCAAGCAACGATTCTTCCATCCGCTTTCGATCGTTGACGTCGCGTGTACAGCCGATCAGCAGGACATTGCCGGCAGCGTCGGGTGGCAGTTTCGCCCCGGTTGTCGCGAACCAGCGGTATGTTCCCTGCTTGAGTAGAATCCGGCATTCCAGTTCCTGAGTCGTTCCCTCAATCAATATCCGTTGGATGTACTCAAAACATCGGGCGACATCATCGGGATGGACGAGCGGCATGAATGCGTTGCCCACCAGCTCCGCAGGGGCGTATCCCAAGTGACGAATCGAGTTCGGCGAGACGTATTTGAATTCACCGTCGGTAGTCAGGGTGAAAACGATATCGTGCAGGTACTCGATGAATGGTGGAGATTCACTGGAATTGAGTCTGGGCTCAACCACATCACAATCGGCAAAATTCGGAACAAGTGCGGAAAAGTGCCGGCCGGTATCTTCCGATGTCATCAAATGTCATCCGCCCATATGTGTGTATCGCAGCCTTCGATCACGCCGGGCGATCATCGCCCTCTTCTCATCCTGATCGTTAACAATTGAACATCGGTATACAAGCCCATCAGTGGCTGACACGCATACTGCCGCTTTGAATGAGAGCCAAGCCTTATGATTTGGTGTGGGCACTGCGATCAGCTTCGGTTTTCCGATTTCGTGACGATTCTGTACGAGCGAATCAGCTATCCTTCGCCGTTTCACTGGGTGCCGCAGGAGTTGAAATTGCCGTCAGCGCCGTTGCAATCTCTTCAGCAGTCGCAATTTGTCTGCTGATCAGCAAACGCGTTAACACGGTCAACCGGTTACGGATTTCTTTGTTATCCGCTTCCAGTTCCTTGAGGCGAGTTTCGACACTTGCATTGGTGCGAGATTGTTCGTCGCGCATCCAGTTGAGTCGATGACTGAGTTCCTCGGCCATGAAGCCTGCCATTACATCACCTTCAATTCACGTAATCGACGCCACGCGATCCAGCGACCATTTCGCCGATCACCCAGCTTGGACTTCCTGCCCGACGTAGATCGTCCTGAACGGCATCTGCAAACTGAGGTCGGACGATCAATGTAAATCCAATCCCCATGTTAAATACGTGATACATCTCTTCTCGATCGATTCCACCGAGTCCCTGCAACCAAGTGAAGAGTGCGGGAACCTGCCAGGTTGATCGATCGATTTTCAGTCGGCAATCGTCCGGCAGGAATCGTTCGATGTTGTCCTTCAGTCCGCCCCCGGTGATATGAGCCAGTCCCGAGACGACGGAATTGGGGCGATGCGATTTCAGAACGCCCAGGATCAACTTCGGATAGAGTCGTGTCGGTTCCAGCAGAACCTCGCCGACAGAACGTCCGAGTTCTGCGATTGGACTGTCGACCTTCAGTCCTGCCAATCCAAACACCACGCGACGGATCAGGCTGTAGCCGTTGGAGTGGAAACCACTCGAAGGGACACCAATCACGACATCGCCCGGCCGAATCGCTTTGCCATCGATCAGTTGCGATCGTTCCGCTACGCCGACGCAGAAGCCAGCCATGTCGAAATCGCCGGGAGCGTAAATGTCGGGCATGATGGCCGTTTCGCCACCCAGCAGCGATGCTCCACATTCGACACATCCATCGCTTACTCCCTTGACCAGCGCTTCACACAGATCGGGGTCATCCTTGGACATCGCCAGATAATCCAGAAACAGCAACGGTTCTGCACCCATGCACAGAACGTCGTTGACCGACATGGCGACAAGATCGATTCCCACGGTATCGAACCGATTGACCAGTTGAGCGACCTTCAGCTTGGTCCCAACCCCGTCAGTACCGGAAACCAGTACCGGGTCGTCATAGCTGGCAACTCCGGGTCGGCTGCTGTGGTTCAGTCGCATTAATCCGGCAAACGCATCCGCCAGCGGGATAACTCGAGGCGTGTGCGTCCGTTGCATCAACGACGGAAGTCGTCGCATCGACTCATCGTAAAGTTCCAGATCAACTCCGGCGGACTTGTAGTTCACATTCGACATGGAAAGATTACTTTTGGCGCGAGGAAAACAGTTGCCGGGCAGCCGATCCAGACTGCCGGGATGAACAGGCAGGATGATACCGGCACCTACCAACAATTCACAGGTGTGGCGATGTTCGGCGCGGGGCGCCATGTTCGGCGATGTTCGGCGCGGGTCTCCTGACCCCGCCGAAACGCCCGACCGAAGGTCTCCTCTTGATTCTTCGTTCCCTGGTGCCAGAAAAATCGGCTGAAACAATACTGCGCAGGACACAATCAGAAATTGGTGGCTTCTGCGTCGGACGGAACACGCTAGAAGGGGGAGACCTTCGGTCAGGCGTTTCGGCGGGGTCAGGAGACCCGCGCCGAACACAGGTGCGGTCGGGAGACTCGCGCCGCACTCGCACCCTCGGATTCTGTCAGGTTGCGGATTCGAAAACCGCTGTCTACGCTTGGGCAAAAGCAAACCATTCTTTCGGAGACCGTGTGATGGACGAAGCCCCGTGGTACAAAGACGGGTTGCGGTTTACCTGTACCCAATGCGGTGATTGTTGTTCCGGCGGGCCGGGATACGTCTGGCTGAACAACGACGAAATCCGTCAGATCGCCGAATACAAGGGCCTGAGCCTGGGTGAAATGCAAATGTATCACCTGCGCTACGTCGGGGGGCAGACGTCACTGCGGGAATTTCCGAATGGTGACTGTACGTTTCTGGACCCACAGTCCAGAAAGTGCTCCGTTTACCCTGTTCGACCGGCTCAGTGCCAGACTTGGCCGTTCTGGAATTCGAATTTGGCGAGCGAAGCGACGTGGGCGCGCACTCAGGTCAGTTGCCCCGGGGCTGGCAGCGGAAGGCTCTATTCGATTGAGGAAATCCATATCCAGTCAGAAGTTGTGGATATTTGACGGTGTTCGATTCCGCAGGGGAAATTTTCCGGACAGTCTCGATCTGGGACAAAAATGATCGTGTAGGAGCGATTACGGTAAGATTTCCGGATGGGCCGGATTTTCTGAAGAATACGGTTGTGACGTGCCGATAACTCATCCAGCAGTCGTTCTGATTGTGTTCTTGCGTAGTCCGCAAAGACGCGACTTCGGACGACTTTGAAAAGGAATTGCGACGAACGACTTGACATTAACTCTTTTTTGGGAATACAGTTGAGACTCTCGGTGATCACAGAACTCTGTCGAAGATGTCGACTCAGATCGGGGGGCTCCATTCGTGACCAAGAAAGAAATCGTAAAAGACATTTCTGACGCCATTGGGCTGACGCAGCTCAAGACAAAGGAAATCGTCCAGAAGACGTTTGATGCCATTGTGAAGACACTGGTGGAAGACGGTCGCATCGAACTGCGAAACTTTGGTGTTTTTGAAGTAAAGAAGCGGGCGGCTCGAAAGGCACGCAATCCTCGTACTGGCGATAAGGTGTTTGTGCCAGAGAAGTTTGTGGTCACTTTCAAGCCCGGCAAGGAAATGGAAGAAAAGGTTCGGCAGATGGAAGAAGCGGCAGCTCGCGCTGCGGCTCAGCAGGGCGAACAGCCTGCTGTCGTTGCTGATGTGCCTCCCAGTGCAGAAGTGACGAGCAATCCTGATACAGCCGAAACCTCGAATCAGTAGCTCGGATGCGAGTGTTTTGAGAATCAGGACGGATCAACCGCGATCTTGTCGTTGGCATGGAGGCCATCATGCGGAATCGGTTTTACGTCGGATTGTTCCTGTTGCTGAGCTGCTTCACGCAGCTTGGCTGCATCATTCCGATCTTCTCGTCGTCACCGGATGTGCGCGCTCGCCAACTGATTTTCCAATCTGAGAGCTATCGGCACATTCCTGAAATCTGGGAACGCATCTGGGGCCTTGATATGCCCGACGTTGCAACCCCCTATCGAACTCATGGCGGCGTGATCTGATTCCACGTCGCTGGAAACTCGCCCGCGACCTGCGGGCGATCACGGCACGTGGAGTTACGACAATCAGCCGGAACGCACCGGCGTTTGGTCACCTCCACTGTCTACCCAGCACTGTCTGCCCAGATAACCCTGCTGTCTCAGCAGGGGCGAAGGTCGATCCGTTTTTGTTTTCCTGCGTTCGCATCCACGCTTTCGCAACGGATTACTTCTCCCTCCTTCCGTTGTTGTCGACTGGTCACCCCACCGATACCATGACGACAGCGATCGTACGGACCGATACCGGCCAAAGGGGCTGCGTGCGGAATTCCAGACTTGCCGAGCGGTCGTTCGCGAAAGTACCGCCGTGCCTCGTCTTGATGTCTCTCTCAATCGCCTCCATCTCAAAAACCCGATCCTTGTCGCATCGGGAACCTTTGGTTACGCACGCGAAATGGTCGCCTATGCCGACTTCGCGAAGCTCGGTGGTATCATCCCCAAAACGGTGACCCCTCTACCGCGTCCCGGAAACCCACCTCCACGGACCGTCGAAACGTCGTCCGGCCTCCTGAATTCCATTGGTCTCGACAACGATGGCATCGATGCCTTCATCAGCAAACACCTCGACGGCCTGCTGGGAATGGGAACGTCGATCATCGCCAACATCGCCGGCAAAAATACGGCCGAGTTCGTGCAGATGGCGAAAAAGCTGGATGCCTACCCGCAACTGGCTGGGCTGGAGCTGAATATCTCGTGCCCCAACGTCAGTGGCGGGGTTGATTATGGTACGAATCCCCAAATGGCCGCCGAAGTCGTTTCGGCCGTCCGAAATGCCTGCCAATTGCCTGTCATTGCGAAGTTGACTCCCAACGTTACCAGTGTTGTCGAGATTGCCCAGGCGGCCAGTGAAGCGGGAGCCGATGCCCTGTCGCTGGTGAACACGTTTCAAGGTTTGGTCGTCAACTGGCGGAAGCGTAAGCCAGTCCTGGGAAATGGGATTGGCGGATTAAGCGGCCCGGCAATCAAACCACTTGCCCTGCGAATCGTGTGGCAAGTGGCTCAGGCGGTAAAAACCCCGATCATCGGGATTGGCGGAATTCAATCGATTGACGATGTGATGGATTTTCTGATCTGCGGTGCCTCGGCCGTGCAGATCGGGACCGCGAATTTCTACAACCCGACGCTCGCAACATCGCTCGTGGATCAATTGGAAGCGATCCTTATCGAAGAAGGCTGTGATTCGGTCAGCGATCTGATTCGAACCATTCAGCCCTCAACGGTCTCGCTGATGGCAGCCCAGGCTTGTGCCTTGCCGAATTCCTCGGCCCATTAAGTTTGCTGTTTTTCGTCCGTCCAAACATCGACGCGTCTTCAAATTTCTGAATCACTGGTTCCAAATATTTTTGGTGAGTCATGCGAGTTCTTTCCGGTATCCAACCAACAGGACGGTTCCATTGGGGAAACTATTTCGGCGCGATTCAGCAGTACATCGCCCTGCAGAACAACGAGCAGTCCTTTTATTTCATCGCGGACCTGCACGCCCTCACCAGTGTTCGTGACCGGCAGGGCCTGGAACAGAATACGTGGGATGCCGCGATTGATCTGCTGGCTCTGGGGTTGAACCCCGACCAGGCGACGCTTTTTCGGCAATCCGATGTTCCGGAAGTGACCGAACTGATGTGGCTGTTGATGACAGTGACTCAATTCAGCCTGTTAGAAAAGTGCCATTCGTATAAGGACAAAGTCGCGAAGGGGATTTCCCCGGACGCGGGTTTGTTTACGTACCCAGTCCTGATGGCAGCCGACATTCTGCTGTATGACAGCGATGTGGTCCCGGTCGGCGCGGACCAGATCCAGCACCTGGAAGTGACTCGCGACATTGCTCAACGGTTCAACTCGATCTATGGCGGCGAGTTCCTGCATCTCCCGAATGCCCGCGTCCTGGAAGAAGGGGCCAAGGTTCCGGGAACCGACGGTGAAAAGATGTCCAAGAGCTACGGGAACACGATCGAGATTTTCGAAGCCGACAAACCGCTTCGCAAAAAGATCATGTCGATCAAAACAGACTCCACGCCGATGGAAGCCCCGAAGAACCCTGACACCTGCTCTGTCTTTGCGCTGTTCAAACTCTTCGCATCTGCCGAACAACAGACAGCTCTGGCTGAACGCTATCGAGCGGGCGGAATGGGCTATGGCGAAGCCAAGCAGGCGGTCTTCGACGCCGCCATGAGCTATTTCTCGACGGCCCGCACCCGCCGAGTCGAACTGGCCGCCAACCCCAGCTATGTCGAAGAGGTCCTGCAAGCGGGCGCCAAAAAGGCAAGAGCCAAAGGTCAGGCAGTACTTGAACGAGTGCGCGACGCATGTGGAGTGGGGCGGCATCGCGTGTAGACGGGCAGAACGATAGCAGAGGCAAAAGATACTTCCCCTAAGATCCGTGTGCCGCACGGCGAAGTCGGTCGTTGAGTGCTCGGCCGAGTCCTTCGTCTGGAAATCGATGTGCGAAAATCACATCCAGTCCGGCTTGATCCAAACGGTGCAGGGCTTGGAAGAAACGGGCCGCAGCTTCGACGACATCGCCCGAAGGCGAAAGTAGTTCCACTGCGGCGATCCCTGCAGGGACTGGTCCCGCAAGAGAGATCAACCCTGCTCGCGAACAATCACAAATGTCTGCTGATTGATCAACGATCATAAGTCGCGTTCGTGGAGCGTAGTGGCTATCCAACATTCCAGGAGCCGTCGGCTCTGCCTTCGAGACCTGACGCGGAAGTGAAATCTTTCCAATCAGCGATTCGATCGCTTCCTGTGGTACTCCTCCGGGACGAAGCAAGATCACCTCGTCGTCGCAAACTTGTAGAATCGTCGATTCGACCCCTACGCGACAGGGGCCACCATCAAGGATCACGTCGACGCGATTGCCGAGTTGCTGTCGGACGTGTTCTGCTGTCGTCGGACTCAATCGTCCGAACGGGTTCGCACTGGGAGCAGCCACCGGAAGATCGGCGAGTTTCAACAGCTTTCGTGTGATAGGATGATCGGGAACTCGAACTCCAACCGTCGGCATTCCTGATGTCACCAGGTCCGGGATCGCGTCAGACTTGGGAAGAATCAGCGTCAGCGGACCGGGCCAGAACTGTTCGGCGAGCTTTCGAGCGAGCGGCGGAAATGCGCTGGCCACTCTGGGCCACCAGTCAATTTCCGCCAAGTGGACAATCAGGGGGTCAAAAAACGGACGATCCTTGGCGGCAAAGATTCGGGCAACGGCCTGCGAGTCGAGCGCATTCGCTGCCAGGCCGTATACCGTTTCTGTTGGGATGGCAACCAGTCCCCCGTGTTTCAGAGTTTCGGCAGCCCGCTGCAAATCGACATCGACCGTCATCAAACGTTCCGGAGTGAATGAAATCTGGGATCAGACAGGCATCATGCTGCCTTAGCCTGTGCAGTTTGGCCAGCCCAAGCGATCCAATCGGTCACTTCTTTCAAATCCGGCCGTTCGCCGCCTCGTAATATCCGCTCGCCTGCAGACGTTGCGACGAACGCTTCGACCTTCTTCAACAGAGCTTCCGGCTGGGCTTGAGCAAGTTCCTCGCGATGGCTGATGCCACATGCAGTCAGGAACTGAGCGTCGTGGCCTCGCAAGTTCGGCACTGTGCAACAGAGTTCCGCCTGCATCTGCCATGTCAGAATCGTCAGTCCGTCAATGTGTCGTTCATTCACCAGAGTTTCGAGCTTTTCTGGATCGGCAGCCAGCAGATCCTCAACGGTTTTGACTCCATGTTTCTCCAGGATTGCTGCCGTCTTGGCACCGATGGACGGAGCCTTTTCGACTGGCATTTCACGTTCCAGATAGAACCGGCTCCGATCATTCGGCACAGTTGCAGAAAGTCCCTTCGCTGAAAGCATCACTGCAGGCTTAGGTTGCACTTCGACAGCCTTTGCCGGTTTCGGCTTTGTCACTTTCGCCGGTCGAGGTCTGGCAGGTGCACCGATGCCGTGAGCGGCCCCGATCGGCGAGGGGACTTCCGCATCAAGTTCTTCCAGTGGCTTCTTGAGAACCTCCTCGGCATGAACCTGGCGGATCGTAAAATCATCATCGGTCAGTGTATCGATGACTTTTCCGGTCGCCTGGAACTCTTTGAATGTCGCTTCGACAATCGCACGTTCCTTCGTATCCTTCAGCTTCTTGGTGACCCAGAAGATTGGAATCGTCAGTTGAGACATCACTCCCAGCAGAGTGATGTTCACGGCAGGCGGAGTCGCATTGGCCTCGGCGATGGCTCGCTCCATTATCCTCGCATAACCGACAACGGCGTGGCCGATCAGCTTTGCGATCCGATCCTTCATTTCCTGATCGAGGCCCGTGGGAGGATCCTTCACACCTTTCTTCATATCGTAGTGTTCGATACAGACTTCGTAGTGGGGATTAGCCAGATCAGCACCGGCCCTCACCATCTGAGCGAGCCAGTCAGGACCGGTCGGGATAGTGACGTCAGGCCAGCCACCCAGGTCCGCTTCCAGGATATCGGTCAGTTCACGGTAGGCGCAGGCGATACTCCACTCGGCCGCACGATGCACGATCCCTTCGGCCTCACACTGTCCTGTATGGTAGGGCTGAATCGGATCCGTGTAATAGTGACTCAGAACTCCTGCCGCGTAGATCGCATCCTGCCATTTGCGGTCGCGTAGTGCGGCAACAGTGGTGGCATACCATTTCTCTGTTGCGCCGATTGCTCCACCCCAGTAATTGTCTCGCACGTGCAGGACGTGGTTCTTGAAGTCCTTGAAGGTGTTATCAGGAGCCTTCGACCCGTCGAGATAAACTTCGACGTGCTTCAGACACAGATTTCGCCAGTTCTCAGCGGTATCGCCACGGATCTGATTGAGCGCATCGAGTGCCAGTTTGTGGTGAGTGCTGGAGCACTTCCAGGCAAATAGGACGTTGAAGAGTGTTGACGACATGTTGATTCGGCCAGGAACGATGTGAGAGGCAACAGGGACTGTCCGGCATGCTCAAGCAGGGAATTGGCGGCCTTGGTATTCGCGCGGATGCTCTCAAAACAGCCTGAAACCGGCAAGATCAGGTCCGTGGCACGGGCTTCCAGCCGGTGCTATCCCATGATTCCTATAACTCCCATCACTTCGTGCAACGCGCCACGCCGCCGCAGCCCTCCTGAAATTCGCAGTCTCACTGCCCTTCACACAGTCGCTACAATCGCTATAATCGCTACAGCCGTTACAATCGCTAACGTGCAGGCGTTGCCGACGGAGGAGGGTGTCGATTGTCGACACCTCAACGATTCGATCTCGAATGCGAGGCACAAAATGCATGCAATTCAGAAGTTGTGGCAAGACGAGAGCGGTTTAGTCTTGTCGGCAGAAGTTGTCACGGTGGGAACATTGGGCGTTTTAGGAGCCGTCGTCGGCTTGAACGCAGCGGGAACGGCTGTCGATCTGGAACTGAAAGAATTCGCAGGCGCAATTCGCAGCCTGGACCAAAGTTACGGCTATGTTGGACACCAATCCTGCCGCGCCTGGAGTGCAGGATCATTTTACCGCCAGCAGGATGTGCAAACGTCACTCGCAGATTTGTGCGCTGATGGTGCGACGGACATCAAGTCGATTGAAAAACACGTTCAGCAGCAACGGTCTGTGATTCTGCCAGCAGCACCTCATTCCCAAGTGGAGACACCAGAAACGGTTCCGGTGGCACCCAATCAGATTCCCGTTCCACAGCCAAAGCGTGACGTTCAACCCAAGGGAGCGACTGAGCCCGATGCCAAGGCTCCGCAAACCTGATGAGATCCCGCGGACGACGATTCTTTACCTGGAATCGTCGGCAGAAAGTTGATTGAGCAACTCGCCCAAACCGTTTACTGATGGTTTGGGCGATTGCTTTACCACAGGGACACGAATGCGGTTTACCACAGAGCAGAGTCGCCAAATCGTGTTTGACGGCCAGAAGCTCGACATGAACGCGGTGTGGAAAGTACGCGATGAGTTCTTTCCGGTGGCACAGACGCGAAAGTAAGCCGCGTTTGATGGCCTCTCATACGCCTGTTCACGCCGGAATCGAGCAACCCGACGCCGCAACGAACCGCGAGACATAGGCAAAAGACGGAATGAGACGCAATCTGCTCAGTGGCAGGACATCGGGGCCTGCCATTTGTCGGGCACCACTCAACTGCCTTCCATTCCGTTGGCCGTGCCAACAGCAACAGGGATTCAGTGACGGATTCCGGCGTGCAGAATCACGCAGCCTGGGAGCAGTCGTTTGAATTGCTGGACACCCATCAGTGTCACGTGGGTATTACTGACGTCGATGAACTTCAGCTTCTTGTGAGATTTGAGAAAACTCAAACCGAGATCATTCACGTTCGTGTTTTGAATGGCGAGTGTTTCCAGGCTTTCTGTCGTCGCCTTGATGGTCTTGAATCCCTGTCCTGTTAATTGCGGCGAGGCTTCGACGTCCAGGTATTTCAGTTTGTCCATACCTTTGAGCAGTTCCACCAGTGCGGTATCAGTGAAGCCGGGAACAAAAGCGAACTCCAGACGCTCCAGTGTCTTGATGTTGTTGATGGCCCGGACGCCGGGGACCGCGATTGGCGCATACGAAACAACGAGAACCTTCAGTGACTTCAGGCCTCCCTTGCTGACCGCCGCACCAATTCCGGTTCCTGAAATCCCGACACGGCTGAGATAAAGTTCCTCCAGCCCCGGTACTTTAGCGAGGGAGGCGAGACCTTTGTCCGTCACCCCGGAACACTCATTCAATTGCAGCACTTTCAATGTACTGGCATCGCAGATTGCATCCAAGCCGGTATCGGTGAGAGTCGTCATCCGATTCAGAATCAGAGTTTCCAGGGCGGGTAGTTTCCCGATCGCCGCGAATTCCGCCTCGCTGAGTTTACAGCCAACGAGTTCCAGTCGCTTTAACGTCGGGAGTCCCGCCAGATGCTCAATCCCTGCGGCTGTGATCCGAGTTGAATTCATTGCCAGCGACTGAAGCGCGCCGACTCGCTGCAATGACTTCATTCCGGCATCTGTGACTGGGGTATTGTCGAGTGACAGTTTCTGAAGCGCCGGCAGTTTGGCCAGTTCGGTCAAACCGGTGTCTGTGACAAGGCTTCCGTTCGCATTAATTTCCGTAATTGCTTCCAGTCCACTGGTGATGGATGTCAGTTGAGCGAATCCCTGGTCGGTCATCTGTTGTGGCGAGAGTGCTTTGAACCACGCCAGTGTTTGTGCAGGATCCGGTGAGGTCGTCAATGGACCGGTTGGCTGGCCCGGTTGAACCTCAGTCACCGAAGGAACGGTCCTGGTCGGAACCGAAGCGGGCTTAGCCCCTCCACCTGTCAGTTCGTTCCATGTCGGGACCTTGCCACACCCCGCCAATTGCAAGACAAACAAAGAGAGAACCAGCAATGGCATGCGACCGGACGATTTCGCTTTGTCAGAACGAGACCAGTTTTTCATGACTCAACTCCTGCGGAAATACGAAAGAAGATATGCAATAAGACAAGTTACGTGACATGGCCAGAGTATCATGCCAAGTTCCAGCGGATCTGTCAGATGAAATCATGAAGAAAATGATTGCCAGAATTGCTGGTGGTTCATCGTTTTGGAATTCCTGCAAAGTCGTTGCTTCCACACGGTTAAGCCGGGTGGAGAGCTGTCGCTAATAGAGTAAATTGACTGGTAGCTTCAAGTTGTTGTTTCCTCTGGGGCAAGCCCAGAGGAAACCAGTACCGCAGTTACGGCCTAATAAAGAGATTTCTGCGCGTAGCTCGTCCTGACGGGATCACATCTGAACAGCGACCTGCCAACAAAGGCCAACAAAGCGACCCGTCACACCTCGAACCGAATCCCTTGCGCCAGTGGCAGGTCGGCTGAATAGTTAATCGTATTCGTCGCTCGGCGCATGTAAGCTTTCCAACTGTCTGAGCCGGATTCGCGTCCTCCGCCTGTCGCCTTTTCGCCTCCAAACGCACCGCCGATTTCAGCACCACTCGGCCCCACATTGACGTTGACGATTCCGCAATCAGAGCCAGCAGGTGAACAGAACCATTCGGCTTCTCGTTGATTCCCCGTCATGATCGACGACGCCAAGCCCTGGGGAACTCGATTGTGGATGTCGATCGCCTCGTCCAGCGTCCGATACTTCAGCACGTATAAAATCGGCGCGAACGTTTCGTGCTGAACGATTCCGGTTCCCGTCGCAATCTCCACGAGTGCAGGACGAACGTAGACTCCACCTGGAGGGACGCCGTCAGAGATCCGGTCGCCCCGGTGAACAACAGCACCTTCGGCTCGAGCACATTCCAGGGCCTTCTGCATGGCGATCCAGGCCTGTTCATCAACTAATGGCCCGATCAACGTCGTACTTTCGAGAGGGCTTCCAATCGGAAGCCGTTCGTAAATCCCTTTGAGACGTTTCACAACATTGTCTGACAGGCTTTCATGGACAATCAGCCGACGCAGCGTGGTACAGCGTTGACCGCAGGTTCCGACGGCTGAAAAGACGATCGCTCGCAGCGCCAGTTCCAGATCGGCGGAAGGGGCCACAATCATTCCATTGTTACCACCAAGTTCGAGCAGCGAACGCCCCAGTCGTGCGGCAACCCGCTGAGCCACAGATCGCCCCATCGCCGTCGACCCGGTCGCCGAGATCAAGGGCAGTTCCTGGGCGTCTGCCAGAGCCTCACCGACATCACGGCCTCCAACGATCAGGGCCGAAACGGCAGCGGGAACATTGGGCATTTCTCGCTGAACCATCGCGACGATCGTCTGGCAGGCGATGGCACAGAGAGGCGTCTTCTCTGATGGCTTCCAGATCACGGGGTCGCCACAGACCCAGGCGAGTGCGGCGTTCCACGCCCAGACAGCCATGGGAAAATTGAAGGCGGTGATGACGCCAATCGGTCCGAGAGGATGCCACTGCTCGGCCAGACGATGCTGCGGGCGTTCGCTGCTGATCGTGAGCCCGTGCAATTGACGACTCAGTCCGACAGCGAAGTCACAGATGTCAATGACTTCCTGAACTTCACCGAGTGCTTCCTGAGTGATCTTTCCTGCTTCCCAAGAGATGATCGTGGCAAGTTCCGACTTGAATTCGCGGAACCGATTCCCGACGCGCCGCACGAATTCTCCGCGTTGCGGTCCTGGAACCATTCGCCAAATTTGAAATGCCTCTCCTGTGGCACTCAACACGGGAGTTAGATCATTCGCTGTGGCGGCAACAATCGACGTGAGAATCGATCCATCAATGGGCGAACGGCTTTGCAGAGACTCACCGGTGCCAACGGCATCTGCGGCACCAATCCAGATCGCATTCGGATTTGCGGGGACCCCGATTCGTACGAGAGCTTCGTCCAACGTGTTCGACATCGGGATGGTTTCCTTACGAAATGCTCTGAATCTCTGAAAGTGTTGAAGTGATTAGAGGATAAACTTGCTCAGATCTTCGTCACGGCTGATTTCTTCCAGTTGGCCTCGAACAAACGCTCGATCAATCGTAATTGTCGCTCCTCGCGAATCAGGGCCTTCAAAACTGACGTTTTCCAAAAGTCGTTCCATCACCGTGTACAGTCGGCGTGCACCGATATTTTGCGTGGACTGATTGACACGCCAACCAACTTCCGCCAGTTCCGCCAGACCATCCACCGTGAAAATCAATTCAATTCCGTCGACTCGCAGCAGATCCTGTGATTGTCGGGTGATGGAACTTGATGGCTCCGTCAAGATTCGCAGGAAATCTGCTTTGGTCAGATCCTTGAGTTCTACTCGGATGGGGAATCGGCCTTGCAACTCAGGCATCAGATCGGCAGGCCGGGACGAGTGAAATGCACCGGCGGCAATGAAGAGAATATGGTCGGTCTTGAGTGAGCCATACCGAGTTTGCACGGTTGCCCCTTCTACGATCGGCAACAGATCCCGCTGGACTCCCTGGCGGCTGACATCGGCTCCGTGCCGTCCTTCAGACTCGCCGCAGATCTTGTCAATTTCGTCCAGAAACACGATGCCGCTGTCTTCCGCCAGCCTCAATCCCTCTTCGTGAATCGCATCTTTATCCAGAAGTTGCTCGATCTCTTGCTCCATAAGCAGAACGCGTGCTTCCTTGACGGTCACCTTTCGATCCTTGTGCTGTCGAGGCATCAGCTTTTCGAACATCTGCTGGAAGTCAACATCCATCTGCTCCAGACCCATATTGGAAAAGACCTGCACTGGCGCCCGGCGCTGTGGAACCGTCAGTTCCACCTGCTTGTCTTCCAGAGAGCCCGATCGGAGCATCGTGCGGAATTTTTCGCGGGTCCGTTCATGTTTTGCTTCGGCGTCATTCGTCGAATCCGATGACTGATCTTCAGATGTGGGAACCGGCATGAGGGGTTCGTGAGGTATCAACAGGTCGAGCAATCGTTCCTCGACGTTCTTTCCGGCCTGCTGCTCAACTTCCGTTCGTTTCCGCTGTTTGACCAGATTGATGGAGGCGTCGACGAGTTCCCGGATCATACTTTCGACATCGCGACCAACGTATCCGACTTCTGTGAATCGTGTGGCCTCGACTTTGACGAATGGCGAGCCGATTAACTGGGCCAGCCGCCGGGTGATTTCTGTCTTGCCCACACCAGTGGGGCCGATCATCAGGATGTTTTTGGGAGTGATATCGCGTCGCACGTCTTCGGGAAGTTGCTGCCAGCGCCACCGGTTTCGCAGTGCAATCGCGACCGCTCGCTTCGCGGCGTCCTGACCAATAATGTGCTTATCCAGTTCCGCGACAATCTGGCGCGGTGTCATGTCACGCATGGTGATTCTTCTCTCTCTCACACGGCGACGCGTGTCTGTGTTGCGTCAGATTGAACTGGGAAACTCTTCGACAACGATGTTTGCATTTGTATAGACGTCAATTTCGGACGCAATCCGAAGCGACTCTCGAACGATCTCGGCAGCAGAGAGAGACGAGTGCATGATCAGGGCTCGTGCCGCAGCAACGGCAAAGTTGCCCCCCGAACCGATCCCCAGAATTCCATCTGTGGGTTGTACGACGTCACCTTGTCCTGTCACCAGCAGGCTATGTTCCGGATCAACGACGATCATCATGGCTTCGAGCCGTCGCAGAATGCGATCTGTCCGCCAGTCGCGAGCCAGTTCGGTCGCTGCACGCGGAAGATTGCCGGGAAAGTTTTTCGCTTTGGCTTCAAACCGTTCCAGCAGTGCAAAGGCGTCGGCTGTCGAACCCGCGAATCCGACCAGCATTTTCTTGTCGAGAATCCAGCGGACTTTGCGAGTGTCTGCTTTTAAGATATTGGAACCGTAAGTGACCTGGCCATCTCCTCCCAGTGCTACCTGGCCACGATGTCTGACAGCCAGAATGGTCGTGGAATGAGTCTCGACGCGACTGGTGGACGATGCTCGTCGGGGGATTGATGACATACAGGAATGTTCTCTGGAAAGATAACTCAACAGACAGTCAACGGCGCTGTGGGACGCCTGGCACAACTGATTCCGAACCGCCTTGAGCCAAGCCGGGACGCGTCGCTAAAACAGAAACTTGAAATCACTTGCGTTGTTTTGAAGATACTCGCAAGTGAAAGGAGTTTCATGTGAGTATTGTGCAGGAAGTGTCTCGTGTTTGGAAGTCGTTGACGAAACGAGAGCGAAGAACTCAACACGGAAAATCGTTCTCACAGTAAATCTCTGCTTCTCCCGGCTTGACGTCCGCCTACATCTGTAGGTAATCTGCGCCTACAGATGTAGTGTCAATTGATCGAAGGTTGGTTCGTATCGCGTTTTTCAGGGAGTCAAGGATGTCTGGCGTGGGAGATCTTCCGGCGTTATCGGAGACTCAATGGGAGATCATGAACGCGTTCTGGGAACGCGAAGAGTGTTCGGTAGCCGGTGTATGGAAGGTACTCAACGAGAAACGTGGGATTTCGAGAAACACTGTTCATACGCAAATCGTACGGCTCGAAGAAAAGGGCTGGCTGACGCACCGTGAAGGGGATGGCGGCTTTTTGTATTCGCCGACCCTGTCGCGGGAAGAGTCACAGAAATCGAGTGTTCAGCGGTTGATAGAGACTGTGTTCGATGGTTCTCCTGAAGGACTCGTACTCACACTGCTCAATGGCGGCACGCTCTCGAAAATTGAAGCGGATCGGATTCGACAGCTCATCACCACAGCTCAGAGGAAGAAGTCATGAACTTCATTCAGCAGTTTGGAATGATCGTGATCGGGCAAGTGACGACGATCAGTTTCGTGGCGGTACTGCTGATGTTGGCCTCACGCCACTGCGCCGCGCGACGTCATTCGTTTGGCTTACTGGGGCTAATCGTCGTACTGTGCAGTCCTCTGGTGACGTGGCTACTGCCACAATCCACCTGGTGGAGATCGAGTTTGCAGAAAGATTCGTTGATCGCATCGTCGTCTGCGCGGTTGGACGATGTTTCGAGCCCGGATTTGCAACCGCATGTCGCCCCTCGTAACTTTGTAAAGTCGGAAGACGTGCCGCTCGATAACGAGCCGATGCCGCTCATGGAAAGCGTCGTCGCGCCGATAAATCGGCCGAAACCTGCGACAAGTGTCGGCGATTCGAACAAGGTGAACGATGCGGTGAACCCTCATCACGATCAGCGAAGCTGGGTGTCCTGGTTGCCAGGTCTGTTCGGTGCCTTGTGGTTGGCAGGAACGATTGTCTCGGCGGCGATCTGGGGATGGCAGAAATGGCGACTGCGGTGGCTGACGCGTTCGTTGTCGCTCGATTCGGAACCGGAGAAGCGAGCGATTGAGAGAATCGCTGGCGAAGTCTGCGGTGCATTGTCCGTGCGAAAGCTCCCGAAAATCGTGGTATCGGACGTTGTTCCGATGCCGCTGGTACTGGGAATGTGGCGACCAATAATCGTCATACCACATGAGTTACTTCAACCCGAAATGGCGACTCGTCTGCGCGAGATCTTGATTCACGAATGTGCTCACGTCGCCCGACGCGATACGTGGGTCAATATGGCACAACGATTGGCAGCGGTTCTGTGGTGGTGGCATCCGGGAGTACTGTGGGTCAATCGATTGATTTCCCGGGCGAGGGAGGAAGTGTGTGACAACTTCGTGCTGCAACGAAGTGACGCGCCGAGTTACGCACAATCATTGCTGGAGCTCGCGGAACGGAGTTCTTCACACGAGCGCATTGTGCCAGCGCTCGGTCTGCTGGGATCACGCTGGACGCTGGAGGAGCGGATTGCCGGACTCCTCAATCCGCGGCGAGATACGACGACACACACGAAGCGTCAAACCGTCGTCCTGACGGCTGCGTTATTCCTGACGATGTGCTTGCTCGTCGGAGGAGTCCGAGCGGTCGATGAACCAAAACCAGAACCGGACGGAAAAAATCCCGAGGTCGTCGCGGAACCAAAACCGCAGGTTGAATCCAAGCCGACAGCGAAACCCGTGAAAGTTGCCGCTAACAGGGAGAAGCCAAAGCGGGTGGTGATTTCTGCGGAGAACGCGAAACAGGTACGCTCCATCGCCGAGAAAAAGACAGCGAAGCGGATCACCAACATCATACGAGGGCCTGATTCGGGCGAATTGATTTTCTTTAACGGGAATGGACGCGTCGAAGTCGTGGATGACGATTCACTCGCCACTCAGCGGGAGGTTTCGAAGTTTCCGCTGGAAGACTTTGCGGTCAGTTCCGACGGGAAGTCCGTGATGTGGCTTGAGGCAGGCAAGAAGTCCTTTACCTTCGCAGACATCGCCGAAGAGATCGCTGGAGGTAAGACGATCACGATCGATCTTGATAGCAAATTTGAACCTGGATATTCCGCGATTAGCCCGGATGGCACGCTGATAGCAATTGGCAAGACATTTTGGGATCCGATTACAGAAGGTGCCGGGTACTCCGAAATTACGGTTTACGACCGTACGGGCAAGCTGATTCACACGCTTGAGAAATCTGGAGCTGGTGCCCTTAGACCTGTGTTCAGCCCCGATGGAAAAACGCTCGCCGTTGGAAACCGGAACTACGAGACGCGTCTGTTCGATGTCGCGAAGGGCAAGCTGCTGCATTCTCTCAGCAAGAAAATGACGCAAGAGATTGCGTTTAGTCCAGATGGAAGGACGTTGGCTGCTGGTTACGTGGATGGGACGGTGACGCTGTGGGACGTTGCCTCTGGCAAACTGTTGAAATCAGAACGCTCCGGCTGTGAAGAGGTTTATTCTGTGGACTGGAGCCCGAAGGGAAATCTCCTGGTCACATCAGGACTGCAGGGAAAGATTGTCCTGTGGGACACGCAACACCTATCCAAACTGAAGGAACTGGAAGCCCCGGACTGGGTCATTCGAGTCCGGTTCACGGCCGACGGGACACGTGTGATCAGTTCGAGCGCTTCAGACGGTTCCGCAAAAAAGGATCTGAAGCTCACGGTCTGGGCCATTCAGGACGAGCAAGGTCAAACAAGTTCAAAGATCGACTTGCCAGGTTCGGATAAGAAGAACGATGGCCAGGTTGCTGCACGACCAATCACCTATGGTGGTCATACGACAGCAGTGACATCGCTCGCCTTTCGAGGGGACGGGAGCCAGATCGTTTCTGCGAGCGAGAAGGAGGTCTGCATCTGGAATCCCGCAACCGGCAAAGAAATTCGGCGGTTGAATGTCGATGGCGAAAGTGCAGTCGGTTTCAGTCGAGATATCGATCGTCTGGCGATCGCCAGATCGTTCCATTTTGATGTTCCCGCAGCGCGCCGAGGAAAGCTGACGCTTCAGGACACCACCACTGGCAACGACATCTGGAATATCGACCCGCATGGTCATTGGGATCGGGCATTTCCATTTTCACCCGCGATGACATCGATCGCTTTCAGCCCCGATGGGAAACGGCTGGCTACGGCTGGAAGTGAAACAAAAGTAGGAGGACGGCACGGGTTGCCAGCGGGCATTGTGAAAATATGGGATGCCCAGACTGGCCAGGAACTGCAAAAGTTGGGACCGTTGTCTACCCGCGCAGAAGCAGTCGCTTTCAGTACCGATGGCAAGTACCTGGCGGTTGGCACCGGAGGAGCTTCGGGCGAGTTGCCGGAACCAGGCGAATTGCATCTCTGGAACGCCGTCAACTTCCAGCAACTTCACACCTTTCGAACGCGACCGGACGTTGAGCAAGGTGGCAATCCTGGCTCAGTCACGAACGTGGCATTCCATCCCGGTGGGATCTTACTTGCAGCCGCGATCACGGATGGAACCGTTCGACTGTGGGAACTTCCGTCGGGACGCGAACTGTTGGAGCTGCGAGGACATCAAGGACAAAACGGTAGCGTTGAAGTCGACAAATTCACAGGTCGCATTCTCGGTCGCAATTCCGCAGTGCGAACGGTGGCCTTCAGTCCCGACGGCAGCCGGTTGGCGTCGGCCGGTTACGACCGCATCGTGCGTCTCTGGGATACGCGAACTGGGGACCAAGTCCGAACGTTTCGCTTCGACTCTGCGCGTATCGACGCAGTCGCTTTCAGCCCCGACGGGAAACGCGTCGCCGCCGGCGGTAGCAACACCGCGAAATCCGGCTTGGCCGTGATCTGGCAATTGAGCGACAAACCAGAGGAACTCATCGGCCCAATCCTGCCTGCTCTGCGTAAATTCGAGATAGCGAAGAGCGATTTGGAAATCAGAACCCAAATCGAAATTGCCGTGAAAGGAGAACAGACGCACTGGGAAAAACTCGACGCCCCCCAACGCGGGATCAAGGATCGCATCGTCAAAGTCCTGACCAAGACTTTGAATCTCAGCGATGAGCAAGTCGTGTTGGCCGCGTCTCTTCTCTCCGTGGGTCGACCTCCCGACGACGAGGAATCGAAACGAGCCCAAAAGGAACTGGCCGAAACCAAAGACCGGACAAAGGTTGTCCTGAAACTCGCACGTGGATTGGTCGAGAGCCGCGAATTTAATGCCCGACTCGCCGTAACCAATGACCGCTTGGTCAAGATACAAGCGGATCTTGCGACCAAACGCGGCGCTGGTGAGGTTCCCGTTCTGCTGACGGCTGAGGAGTTTCAGAAAGTTGCAGTTGACTGCGCGGAAGCGGTAAATCAGGCCGCGAAAACTGACGAGCAATTCGTCGATCTGGCCTGTCTGCTGGCTCTGTCACGATTCCCCTCCCCAATCGAAGCAGGTCAGTTCGTTCAGCATCTGAAGAAAGCGACCGACCGTGCCTCAGCGACCAGGGACATTTTCTCCTTTCTGTTGAACAGTAAGGAGTTCGTGGTTCCGCGGTGATGGAACCGCATCTGTAAAAGTGCACAGGTCTCCCAAATCGGCGACCTGTGCGGCCCTATGAAATTCACTTCCCGATATGGAAGAATCCGCGTGTCACACCCATTCCTCCAAGTTCGTGAATGCCGTCACAAGTGTCCGGCTAATGGTTTTGGAATTCGTAGAAACGTGTAATCAAATT
>JBAWWJ010000043.1:0-41441 GCA_037146815.1 Planctomycetota bacterium | reverse complement strand
TGGCACTCGCAATGTTGCTGCCGATCTTCAAGCTCAGTTCGCACGTCGGATGACAAACCAATCGGCTTTTTATGTAGGGAGCGCCGGCCCACCATAAGAAAACGTCGAGAATTGATGGTTGGTCGACGCGACAAAACGCCATGGGTCCAACACTACTTTCTGCCCAGCTTCAAGAAAAAGGCCTTGGCCTTGCATGCGAAACGCCGTTCGACGGGCACGATCCAATCTAATCGATTCTGGCAATTTTGTGGCCAGTTTTCAGAGCGAAGTTCCCCCGCACCTTGGGGTGCATACGTAGGGGAGGAACTCTTGTATATCGAGCGTGTTGTCATTTGGCCGATTTGGCATTGATACCGACAAGATGTTTCTGAGGAGGCCCACTTGGGCCGCAAGACTGGAACCTCCCGAGTTTCTGAAAAACACTCCGCGTCGGCCGATTTGGCATTGATAACGACATGTTGTTCCTCAGGAGCGCCGTTGGCAGTCTGACAATTTCAGGCCGCAGATTGTACGCGCGGAAACCAATTGACCAATTCCCGCCAGTCTCTCGTGTGAAAATGAGGTGAGTTCAAAGAGTGGGGACGTGTTTTCTGGGTGAATTCCGCGGAATTTACAGAAAAGATGACGTCGGTACACGGATTGCTGACCGGCGGATTGTCAATTCGCATGTCGGTTAGCGTGGCAGCGCATTCGAGCCGCCCAAAAGTAGACACTCCATTCGTTCAGGAAACCACTCCACCATGCCCTCAACGATGGTCAACCTGCTCGCGGATGAAACTGGACTTTCCAGATTCGAATTCGGTGATTGCCCCCCCGTGCATCAATTGAAGCGAGGATTTCGGCAGCGGCGCTACGAGTTTCGTCATGACGATCGTCACATCACTGTCGTTCCTACGCCTGGGAACGAGACGGCTGCTGAAATCAATTCGGCACTGGAAAACTCAGGATATCGGCTGTGCGGCATCCACTGTGTCTGTTCAGACGGCAACCTCGTTCTGAATGGTCGTGCGAGTTGCTATTACCACGTTCAAGTGGCCCTGACGACGGCCATGCGGTTGGCAGGTTCACGAAGAGTCGTCTGCCAAGTGAAGGTCATGTCCGCAAAATAGATTTTGACCAGATCTTGCGAACGTAACGCGGCAATCGCCGCCACAAATGAAGAAACCCCGATCCCATTGCTGGAAAAGGGGTTCGGTATCATTCGCCGCTTTGTTCATGCAGCTTCGGAATCTGGTTCACTGTCGCTTTCGATGTCAGCGATGCGATTCCTGGGGACGAATGGAAGAATGATTTCGTCGCTGGGGTACAACTGGTACCGCATGACGTAGGCATCTTCCTCGGTGTCTTCATAGTGGCCTCGCAAGACGCCGTGTGCCTGCAAGCCTTGTTTTCGGAAGAAGAGTTGGGCGGCCAGATTCGTTTCACGCACTTCCAGGCAGATTTCCTGGCGACGTTGCTGCGACAGCTTGTTCACCAGCTTTTCCACCATTTGCGACCCGACTGCCTGGCGGCGAGCCCAGGGCGAGACCGCAAAGTTCAGGACGTGCAATTGCGATTTCAGGAGTTCATAAATCATGAACCCGGCAATTCGCTCCTGACGCTCTGCGACCATTCCAATGCAGTTGCGTTGCCGCAGACAGCACAGAAAGTCTTCTTCAGTCCAGGCGAATTCGAAACTTTGGCGCTCGATCTCCAGAACTTCGGGCATGTCGCGCCGAATCATCCAGCGAATCTGCACATCGCAACGAGGTTGTGGGTGGGGATCTCGCTGCCTATTCCCGAAGCTCATGAGGGCCTCCTTGCCTTCTCATCATCTGCCGGAACAACGCGACCGTAACAGATACTCCGATCTGATCTCCAGTCGCGGGGACAACCAAAATAATCGAAGTTGCGATGCGTGCCAAGGGGAGAATCTCACCTTGTCAGTCCGACACCTCTCCACTAAAAAGCCGACCCCGTCCCGATTTGAATTGGCGGGTCTCGCAGGATGCATCCGCAGAATGGACTATCACTTCAAAACACCGAGCAAGACGTGTGCGTCCACAGGGCGTCCACTGGCACCCGGATCGGTGTGTCACTCGGTCCTGGTCGACAAAGCGGGCATCTTGACCCGCATCGACTATTCGGATGAAGGCTGGCAGGGACCGCCGGAAGGACACATGGGATACTGGAAAACCATCGTTCCCAGCCAGAATGATCCTCGCGAGCAACGTCTGGACCCCGAAGCGGCGTTTCGCTACTTCGAACAGTTGTGTGAGGAATCGAGCCCCACGACGGAGCGCCAGCGTTATGTCCTTGCACTATTGTTGCTTCAGCAGCGTAAACTGCGACTGGATGGTTCTCATACCGGCAGTGACGGTGAAGTGCTGGAATTGAGCGGATTACATGGCGAGGGATCCTACGAAATTCAAAATCTGAAGTTAAGTGACACCGATACGCGTCAAATCCAGGCCGAATTGAAGGTTCATCTCGCGACGGAGTGGAACTGATGCCAAGTCCGAGTCGTCTGCTTGCAAACGTTCTGCGCCCCGCTTCTGCTCGCCTTTCCCATTCCATGATCGGACTGGCACTTGTCATCTCGATCCTGCCAGGTTGTGTCAGTCTGGGAGGGCTTCGATTTCGCAGTCCTCGCGATCAACTGACCACCGTCCGACCAAAATTTTCGGATGATCCCCAGCTTGAAGAAGTTGTTGACCATTTGAATCGCAACGTCGAAAAGTTGAGTTCATGGCGTGCTCACAGCGTCCAGATCCGTGCCAACAATATGCCATTACATGGCACCCTGGCCGTTGAAAAGGGTGGGCATCTGCGATTGCAGGTGAACACCGTCGTCAGCCATGAAGTCGACATGGGAAGTAACGAAGATGTCTTCTGGATCTGGGCCAAACGGATGGAACCCAGCTACGTCTATTGTCGTCATGACCAGATCGACTCGGCCCGCCAGACGCTGGGAGTTCCCTTTGAACCAGAATGGCTGATGCAAGCGCTGGGGGTCGCTCCCATCAATCCTCGCGGCCTGACCATGCAGATCGACTCCACAAACCATCGTGCCAGACTGATTCAACCTGTCGTGACGGCCCATGGCCACACGATGCAAAAGGTGATGATGGTTGACCTGGTCAACGGAGTCATCGTCGAACACAGCGTCCTTGATGGACGTGGACAAAAGGTGGCTCAGGCTCGCCTGGAAGACTTCCGCGTCGATCGGCAAAGCGGCGCCGTACTCGCACGACATATTAACCTGGACTGGCCGCAAAATCAGATGTCGCTCGTGATGAATCTGGGACATGTCGAAGTGAATCCCCCGTCAATTCCTTCACAGATCTGGGCCATGCCGGAAATGCCCGGAGTCCAGATGGTTGATCTCGGTAAAGAATCACGATTGACCCGGACCGCCGCCAACCGCGATGAACCGATGATCCGTCTGCTGGAACCGGAAGAAGCGGTCGATACCCCCATTCAGAATGACGCTGCAGGCCGAGTCACCTTGTCGGGGGATGAGATTCTCGAGGAATCCGAAACCCCGCCGGAAGAACCTGAATCGGTCGAATTCCAGACGACGCCGATTGAACGCCCCTCGCAAAAGGTCCGCTGGGACGATTAGCGAATTGTGCGTTAATCGATCGAACGACGGTCTGTGGCTGCTCTTTAAATTGCACGTCTACTGCTGAAAATCTCGCAGCCTCTGCATGAACTCTTCGGACATGCCAGCTGCCAGGCGTGGTTCGGTATGAAAAACATCCCCGATCGATTTGTCCGGTCGTAGCGGGTAATGCAGGTTCTCAACGTAGGCTTCCCAATCGGATTGCGATTCGGGCTTCAAACGCCGCAGCCATTCCAATCCGAATGCGACGTGTGAGATTTCGTCGCGATGAATCGTCTTCATGATCGCGGCACTCTTGGGGTCACCCGCTTTTAGAAAGTACTCTTCGAATTCCAGCGTGTGATCGAGATTTCGACCTTCAAACGTCAGTGGAAGTCCCGCGAGATACTCTAGAACGGACTGGAATGACAACGCCTTCTTCCAGATGTAACAATTGACGGGGAGCGATCCAAACCGCACGCCGAGTGTTGCAGCCCGTTCCATGTGCATCAAGGTATGACGTTGTTCGTCCTGCATGACGTGTGCGATTCCAATTCGAAAATCACGCGGTGCTTCTGGAAACGCCAGCAGAACCCACGCCATGACCTCCAGTGCCTGCAATTCATGATTGGCCATGATGTGATGCGCCACGGCTCGACGATGGGGGTCAGAAAACGTCGTGGGATGAGGCATCGCAGGAGCCGACCGGCGCGGCGCGAACTTCAGTTCTACAGATCGAGAAGGCTCAGCCACCTGCACGGCTTCTCCCGGTGCCTCGTCCGTGAATTCGTCGCGGACTCGTTCCAGCTTTGCGTCAAGTGACTCGGAAAGCAGAATACGTTCGGCAAAGCTGCGGAGTTCCATAAATGACTTGCTGTACCAGTAGGAAAATGTCGGGGCTGTCTGTGCGGCTTACGAAAGCTGTTCAATATCTTTCGCCAACCCCACGACGGTGTTACCATCGAGGGTGATCTGACGTGTCTCCTTGCCTAGGCGGATGCCAATCCGTTGAGCCGCCCCGCGAGTTTCCTGAATCTTGTTTTGTCGAAGAGTAATCTGCTCGGTCCCACCCTGGATGTCGATGGCGACCCCATTTTCAGGACCACTGTTCTCGACGACGTTTTGTTCGATCACGTTGCGATGACCACAAAATCCGGGGCCGCGTTCCGGGCGAAACAGAATGCCTGTCTGGCCGCTGTTTCGCACAATGTTCTTCCGAACGATGTTGTCGGTATCCCGGTGGCCGACGGAAATCCCCTGTCCTTTGATGTCAAGGATCGTGTTGTCTTCTGCCAGGCCAAACTTGACACCCCAGCAGAAAAACAGACCGATTTGACATCGTTCTAACGTGTTGCGGCGCATCAGAGGACGCTGAGACCCTGACCCGGGATGAAGAGCCAGACCCGCATGGTCGTGGCTATGGCAGTCCTCCACGGTGACGTCGTGGCAGATCTGCCAACTGATCCCATCGCCGTTATTGTTTCGCGCAGTCACCTTGCGAATTAAGACGTTGCTGACATCCTGCAGGAAGATGCACCCGCCATAATTTCCATCCAGGTTCTCGTTGTTGGCACGGTTTCCGTCGAGTGTCAGATTTTCGATCACCAGATGATCAGTTTCTTCACTTGTGATCAGCGGGAATAAGGTGGCACAGGTCGGATCACCCGTCGTCCAGAAGTTTTGCCGCAAGGGGCGATCAAGCTTGAATCGGTTTCCTGAGCGTGCAACGAGGATTCGTTTCAGGACCTCCATCCCCCCATTGTGTGGGTTCTTTGTCCGCAAGCAGACGCTATCCCCGACTTCAAACCCCTTGGCATCCAGCAGGGTAATTTCCTGGTCGTACCAGTCAGAATCGAGCGACAACTTTGTTGTGACCGAGGCTGGTTTCGTCAGGATGGTCTCATCGCCATCACCCACCAACCTCACACCGCTGCGCAGATGGACCGCCCCGCGCAGGTTGTAGGTTCCCGCTTTGACATGGACCGTTCCACCGCCGAGTCGTGAAACATAGTCAACCGCTGCTTGAATTGTCTTCTGAGATGTCCCAACAAGATCCGCGTCTTTCGGGCCGACCGTCATCGTCAGCTTTTCTTCCCAGTTCGGTTCACTCGATTTGTCCCCTGACGTGGCACGCGGCCGTGTCACCATCGGACGTCCGTCTCGTCGGGGCTCCTGATTTTCTGATGCCTGACTGCGAACAGCTCTCGCAGCCCCGAGGGCTCCGAGACCGCCGATCATTCCAATGAAACTGCGACGAGACCAGATTGAATCAAGCGACGACTGTGCCATCTGTTGGTTTCCTCAATTTGGAATGACTTCGACCCGTGAAAGTCACGGGCGAGCGTTTCATCAGATCAATCCACCTGCTTCACCTTGATGCCAGTCGAGAAGTTGAAACTCGACCTTTTCGCGTCCCTGAAATCGATTAATCGTGGGTTGAAAGCAAATGGAAATTGGCCCAGTTGCCTGCGCCATTTCGTCGGCCCAGTCACCCTTTCCAAATGCGACCCCTCGCAGAGTTTCGCCGAATTGTCGCACCTGAATCGACAGATGACGTTCCCCTTCCCCCATCTTCTTGGGGGGACTGACGAGTTGAACATTGCTGGCCACAAATACCGGCCTGGGATTGTGCGCCCCAAACGGCCCCAGGCGTTCCAGGTCAGTGATCGAACGAACGCTGAGGTCCCCCAGGCGAATTTCCGCATCGATTTTCAATTCGGATTCGCCCGGTCGAACATTGTGATGTTCAGCGACGAACTGGGCGAAGGCGATTCGAAAATCATCAATTCCACCCGGTTGAATCTTCAACCCCGCCGCCGCATGGTGACCACCAAATCCGACAAGCAGATGTCGACATGCGGTCAAACCTTCGTGCAGATTGAATCCTGCGAACGAACGACAACTTCCCTGAGCCAGTCCATTGACTCCATGAATCGAAATCATGATTGCCGGACGCTGAAAGTGTTCGGCCACGCGACTGGCAACGATTCCAATCACACCTGGGTGCCATTCTTCGTGAGCCAGCACCAGAGCACGCTGGTCGTGCCATTCCGGTCGTTCGGCAACCAGTTCCTTCGCCTGCTTCAGCATCCGCCGCTCGACGGTCTGCCGATTTTTGTTCAGTTCGTCCAGATAGGACGCCAACGCGGCCGCTCGTTCGGTATCGTCTGTCGTCAATAACTCAACAGCCAGCCGCGCCTGGCCAAGTCGTCCAGCAGCATTGATTCTCGGCGCGATCGCAAACGCGATGTCCTCGGCCTGCAGCGCAGTGCGATCTGAAAGACCGGCAACACGCATCAAGGCTTTCAGGCCTGGAGTGGCACGCTCCATTAAACTGGCGAGCCCGAAATGTACGAGGATTCGATTCTCATCGATCAAGGGAACAACGTCTGCGATAGTACCAATCGCCGTGAGACCGATAGCTCCCAGCAGGAATTCACGCATCTTTGGTGACGCACGCTTCCCATCCCCCAATCGAGCACAGATTGCCCAGGCCAGCTTAAACGCGACACCAACTCCACAAAGTTCGCCAAACGGGTAATCTCCCGGTAGCCGCGGATGCACCAGTACCGTTTCTTCGGGAAGATTGTCTGCGAACTGATGATGATCTGTAATGATCAATTCCAGTCCGAGTTCGCGAGCCAAGGCTGCCTCAACAGTGCTGGTGATGCCGCAGTCAACGGTGACCACCAGTCGGTTCGGGTCTTCCGCATGCAATTGACGGATGGCATCGCAATTCAGGCCGTAACCTTCTTCGAGGCGGCTGGGGATGTAGTAATCGACTTTGGCGCCGGTCAGTTGCAGGCAGTGCCAGAGCAGGCTGGTCGAGGTGACGCCGTCGACATCATAGTCACCATAAACGGTAATCCGTCTTCCTGCCTGGACTGCCGCAACGATACGATCAGCGGCCAGCGAAACTCCCGGAAGCTTTTCAGGTTCGTGCAGGTCCACAAGTTTCTTGGCCAGAAAAGCCGTCGCGGCCTCGGGTGTCCGATAGCCTCTCGCGACGATAACTTGAGCCAGCAGCGGTGGCACTCGCAGTGATGAACTCAGTTCACGCACCAGACGTTCGTCGTGACCCGCGATCCGCCAGATTCGATGCATTCAAGACTCCGTTCGAATTTTTCCCTTCACGGGACGAACCCCGCAATTTCCTCGATTACAACGAGCTGCGGTTGGGATGTCAAAGCGGTACTGCCTTCCGTCGCAATGGCACCGAAAAGTGGACGCCTCGGCTGTGCAATCGAGAGGAATTTGGGTGGCATCTGCCACATGGTGATCGAGGGTGCGTTCCACTGGACATCGATTTCCTGCGCCGATAGTCTGCTTTCCATGAATGCTCAGCCCCCCGCCGCCAATCTGTATCCCTACTTCGTTCGCCGCGATCTGGATGGTTTTTTTGGATTGTTCGTCGACAACCTGATCCAGCTCTTGCTGATCCTGACGCTTTGTTCCAGTCCATACCTCTGCGGAATGACTGGGGACAGCGCCTATCTGCTGTACCGACATATCCTGCCGGGAGCTGCAGTCAGTATCCTGATTGGAAACCTGTTCTATGCGTGGCAGGCTCGAAAACTCGCCTTGGCGACCGGACGCAGCGATGTCACCGCACTCCCATACGGGATCAACACTCCGTCGCTACTGGTCTACGTCTTTTTTGTGATGGCTCCTGCATTCAAGAAGGCGGTTGACGATGGGCTGGCTCCCGTGGACGCGGCCGAGGCGGCCTGGGAAATGGGACTGTTGGCCTGTATCGGCAGCGGATTGATCGAGTTCTTCGGTGCATTCGTCGCCGATGCAATTCGCAAGCAGACTCCCAGAGCCGCCTTGCTTTCGACATTGGCCGGGATTGCCATCGGATTCATTTCGATGACGTTCGCACTGCAGATTTTTCAAAAGCCATTGATTGCTATGCTTCCGCTGGCGATCGTGCTGATTACGTATTTTGCTCGAGTCCCCTTTCCGTTTCACTTGCCGGGGGGACTGATTTCGGTGGCACTGGGGACCGCGATTGCCTGGATCTTGACGGGCTTGGTGTCAGCCTGGCCTGATGCTCCGCAGCAACTGAAGGACTCGGCCATGAATCCAGGGGCCATCAGCAAGGCGACGGAACAGCTTGGCTTTTATCTGCCGATATTTGCTGGTCCGCGTGTCTTCGCCCGGTTGATGGTCATGTCAAACTGGCTCGGGATGCTGACCGTGGTCATTCCCATGGGACTGTTTAACCTCATCGGGAGTCTGCAAAACATTGAATCGGCGGAAGCGAGCGGGGATAAATTTTCGACCCGTTCGTCGTTGGCGGCCAACGGTCTGGGGACAATCTCAGCAGCGCTATTCGGCAGTTGTTTTCCCACGACGATTTACATCGGTCATCCCGGCTGGAAGGGACTCGGTGCCAGAGCGGGATATTCGACTCTCAATGGAATCGTCGTCACATTCATCTGCTTTACGGGGGCGATCAGCCTGATCAACAGTCTGATTCCGATGGAGTCCGGTATCGCCATCGTGCTCTGGATTGGAATCATCATTACCGCCCAGGCGTTTGCGGCAGTCCCTCGCGAACATACTCCTGCGGTCGCTGTGGGATTATTTCCCGCAATTGCCGCCTGGGGCTTTACCGTAACGCAAGGGGCATTTTTCAAGGCGAACGGAAAATCCTTGTTCGACCTGATGAAGGCTGATCCGCGAGCCAATGTCAGTGATTTCGTGCTGCATGGAATGATGTCACTACAGCAGGGATACATCTTTACCTGCATGATTCTGGCGGCAATTTCGGCATTCCTGATCGACCGCAAGTTTGTGACCGCCGGAGTCTGGTCAATTGTTGGAGCCTTGTTTGCCGTCGTGGGGCTGACGCACGCCTACCAGTTGGACGGTAATACGGTGGACTTTCTGTTCATCTTCGCTCAGCCCACCAATCCGCAAGGTGCACTTGTTTATCGTTCGTGGGATGTTGCCATCGGATACCTGTTGATGTCAGTGGCATTTTTCACCGTCGGTTGGTATGCGCGCGGTCGAGAACTGGGCGAGATGGAACACTGAATTCAGCATCATGTTTCACGAATTATGACATATTCATGACGGTTTGAATCGCGTAGCAAACCTCTTTTTTCAGGCTCGAAATGGCGATTGCCGGGAGAACTTCAAACATCACCAGCGCACAACGACGGCGAATCTGGTAGAGTACGTGATTGGCAATGATCGGTTTCATGGTGCCTGTTCCACTTTTGCCACAGAGTTGAATTCGGATCAAGGCCGCTGGACTTCTCTAACGGAGCCGATGGGATGACTGTTCATTTGCCCACAGGTTGGGAACCTCGTCGCGTTGGTGCGAACCTCGAATTGCCACCGCGACCGATCGCAAATCCGACCGATCTTTTGAACTGGCTGAGTTCATGGATCACGCGATATCAACTGCGATCCGGTGCCGTGAAGAGCCCTCCACAGCTTGTCGCAACAGCCCCCTCGCGACCTGATCGAAAGACGCGTGCGGCCCGCGTTTCGCCGGAAGCGAGTGGATTCATCGACCTTTGTCGAGAAATGCGTAATGCCCGTCGAGCCCTCGGTGAATGGAATATTATGGGTGCGCCACGCTGGGATGGAGATCCACCACGCGACTGGACAGACGAAGAGCGGATGAACGCCGCACGTGCCAACCTCGTTGAACTGCGAGACTGGTTGCGATCACGCCCCACGAAGGCCTGATGTTTTTTCGGACATCAACGCGGGCGTTGGGTGACCAGGGCTGGACTGAGGTTTTGCGAAGGGAAGCCCCGGGGTTTCGCGAATACGCTCCAGCCTCGTACACCCAAAATTACCCCCAAAGCTAAGGCCTGACTCGCCGATTTTCTCTCAAACCTCGGATGCGGCATTGGCGTGCGCTGATGCGTCGATTAGACTGACAGAGCGTTCGAACATTCCAGGGTTTGGAGGCTGTGATGTTTCAGGTTCTCGGCGGGCCCAAACGGCTTTGTTCAGGAGTAACCCGACGAGAACTGCTGTCGGTAGGCGGACTTGGACTGCTCGGTGTCGGCAATGCTTTGTTGACTCAGCGTGCACATGCGGAACTCGCCGCGCTGGACCCTGCCTCGGATGAGACACTGCCGGGGTTCGGCCGGGCAAAGAACGTGATTCTTCTCTATCTGTTCGGCGGCCCCAGTCATCTGGAAACGCTCGACATGAAGCCGCAAGCTCCTGTCGAAATCCGCGGGCAATTGCAGCCCATCGATTCGACGCTGCCGGGTCTGCATCTGTGCGAACATCTTCCGCGTATGTCGCAGGTGATGGATCGAGTCACTGTTGTCAGGTCTCTGAATCATCCCTGGAATTTTCATGGAATGCAGTATGCCACTACGGGAGCCCCGGAAGGGAGCGTCCCGCTGGAAGAGACCCTGACGCATCCCATGCATCAGCCGTTTCTGGGTTCGGTTGTCAATTACTTCGATCAGTTGCGGCGCGGTCCCAAGCCGCCGAATTCGATTCCCGACAATCTGATCCTGCCGTTCCTGCTCAGTACTCGTCGTCCCGCCGCTCGATATACGCCTCCGTTTGCGTCTTACCTGGGAAGTCGCTTTGATCCAATCTGGACCGAGTTTCGCGGCGAGGCGACTCGCAGCATCGTCCGGCGTTCCCATGGTCCGGCGACTGAAATCCGCGATCCTTACCTGGGAATTGAACGCGACTGCAAGTTCCTGATTGCCGCCGAAGCAGATATGCCCGCTGATATTTCGGTGGATCGTCTGAACCGACGACGTTCGCTCCTTGAACAGATCGAGACGCTGCGGGTCGTCATGGATCGACAGGCAACCCGTGGCAGTCACGACCAGAAGCGGGATCTCGCTTTTACACTCTTGGATTCTCCGGCGATTCGCGACGCGTTCGATCTTGATCGTGAACCCGCCAGCGTGCGAGATGCCTATGGAATGTCGTTGTTCGGGCAGTCGACTCTTCAAGCCAGACGACTGGTGGAAGCAGGTTGTCGATTCGTCACCGTGGTCTGGGATGAATTCGGACAATTAAATGCCGGTTGGGATACGCACGTCGACCATTACAATCGTTTGAAGGGGGAGTTGTTACCGGGACTGGATTTCGCCTTCTCGGCATTGATCAGCGACCTCGAAGCACGCGGGATGCTGGATGACACACTTGTGCTGGTCATGAACGAAATGGGACGGACTCCCAAGTTTGAAGGGGAAGGGCGAGGGCACTGGGGACGTGCCTACACGAACTTCTTCGCCGGAGCGGGAATCAAACGTGGGAACATCATCGGCAAGACAGATCCGATTGGTGCCACGGTGGCGGACCGACCTCTGACGGCCAAGGATATTCTGGCGACCATCTATCACTTGATCGGAATTAACCCCTATTCAACGCTGCCGGACAAGTTGAATCGCCCCGTACCGCTGGCACATGACGGAAAGATCGTTCCCGAAATGCTGGCGTGATTACAGCTTGCCCTGACGGCGCTGACCGCGGATGAATTCGTGGAGTTTGCGGACCGCTTGATCCCACTGGCCCGCCCGGCTGTCGTCGACAAATGATTTCAGTTGTCGGTAGGCGGGCTCAGGCAAATCGCCCTGCTTGTGAAGCTCCTCGATCCTTAATGCACTCTTTTCCAGAAGTTCGATTCGCTTTGAAGCAACGGCTGTATAAAGGGCGTCGACTGCCGCAAGGACTTCTTCGCTTTCGCCGATCTGCGCCGGACGTCCGCAGCCGATGAGCAATACCATCAGCAACAACAGAATCTGTTGCGGTCGAAGGGATGCGACTACTGTGAGTCTTCGGCAAATGTCTCGCAGGGGCATCTCTTTTGACGAACCCGGAAACAGGTGATTTGATGGTGACCGTGACAAATTAAAAATCTCCGACGATCTCGCTGCCACCGCGCGTGGACAGTCCGACCCAGACAAACGGGTCGACGTACTGCGAAACAAATCGGACAGATCCGTCACCCATCAGGATATTTGCGCCCCCGACGTGCTCGGAGTACATTTCATCGGTATGTCCAAACGGGTTGTTCGGAGCGTGAATAATGACCTGTGGGTGGTCATGCGTATCAGGACCACTGTGAGCACCCACCAGGCAGCCAGCGCTATTACAGTCCGAGGGGAATGAACCCTTGGGGCATGTCGCTGCAAATGGAACGACACCCACCCAGGTCTTGTTGCTCAGTATCGAACTGTGTTCGCCCAGAAAGATCGTCTGCGATAACCCGTCCGTCACGCTTGACGACGAGATCCGGGAATTCCGATAGAACGGCCCGTCGATCATCGCTGGCTGATTTCCGTTCGCTGGAATCGGTTCCGGTGTCGAGAAATCGTCATAGTTCGTCACGCGTCCCCACGGCTGGTGAATGCCTGCATTCGTAACGTAGTGAGAATGTGCAAACGTGATCGCAGGACTGAAGGGAGTTGGATTCCTGGGAGCATAAGCGGGTGAGCCGTTGTAACGCTCCACCTGAAATCCGTCGCTTCCGCCGGTTGACGAAGGGCACAAAAACAGAGTCAGCTTCGTTTTCGCCAATGTGGAATTTCGCGATGCCCAGCAAGGCTGATTGATGTCGAACTGGTTGTAGAGAGATGACTGATCGAGGGCGGGCAGTAACAGTGTTCCCCAGGCAAATCCTGATAGCCCATTTCCATTGTCATCGGGATACGTCACTCCGTTATTCGTTCCGGAGACATACGGATTTCCGATATACGCCGGAGGAAACACCGAATAAGCATCATGGTAGTTATGGAGTGCCAGTCCGAGCTGCTTGAGGTTGTTTTTGCATTGAGTGCGACGAGCCGCCTCGCGCGCCTGCTGGACTGCGGGAAGGAGCAATGCCATCAAAATGGCGATAACTGCAATCACAACAAGCAGTTCGATCAAAGTAAATCCTGCTCGGCGATTTTTTTTAGGGCGAAACCACATTTTTGATGGATCTCAATAGAAAGTCGTGTGGGACAACAAAAAGTTTTGATCACTCAAAATCAGATGTGCCAAGAGTACGAAAACAAGGTCGCAAGGTCAAGTCGACACCCTTCCTGTCACAATGGACTGATCTTCCAGGATCTTCCAAAGGGCTTGTTGATTCGCAGCGAAATCCGTTGTATCAACTAGGTTTCCACGTTTTTGGAATGCCTTCTGTTTTTGAGTTGTCCCAAGGATCGATTGTCCATGAGTCGTGTCATTCTGACTGTTTTGATTCTGATCTGTTCCGGTCACGCTGTCTGGTCGCAGGAAACGCCTCGCCCGAAACCGATCAAGGCTCTGCTGATTACCGGTGGGTGCTGCCATGATTACGCAAAGCAGAAGGAACTCCTGAAACGAGGGATCGAATCTCGGGCCATGGTGGAAGTGACACTGGTGCACTCATCCGACAAAAGCACCAAAGCTCGCTTCGACATGTACGACAACCCCGACTGGGCCAAGGGATACGACGTCGTCATTCACGACGAATGTTCCGCCGACGTTAAGGAATTGCCGTACGTCGACAATATCCTGAATGCTCACAAGGCTGGCGTGGCCGCTGTCAATCTGCATTGTGCCATGCATTGCTATCGGACCGGAAAAGACGACTGGTTCCAGTTCGTTGGCATTCAATCGACATCTCACGGGCCTCAGAAGCCGATCGACATCACGTTCCTTGACCGTGCCCATCCTGTGGCAAAGGGATTGGAGAACTGGACGACGATTAACGAAGAGCTCTACAACAATGTGAAGCTGTTTGACACCGTCGTTCCTCTGGCTCGCGGTCGCCAGGATGTCGGCAACAAAGTGGATGACGCAGTCGTTGCCTGGGCCAATCAATATGGTAAGGCACGCGTTTTCAGCACGACTCTGGGTCATAACAATGAAACCGTGGGAGATCCCCGCTATCTGGACCTCGTCACGCGCGGACTGCTCTGGTCCGTCGATCGGTTGACCCCCGAATATCAGCAGCCATTTGCGATTCCCAAGAAGGAATTGGTACCCGTCAACCTGGCACGCGGCAAGAAGGCCGCCGCTTCGGGATCGCAGGATGGACACCCGCCCGAACATGCGATTGATGGTAATGAAGAGACTCGCTGGTGTTCCCCCGACGCTTCTGCCGGACAGTCGTGGCAAGTCGATCTGGGGTCGATGCAGGAAGTCACCGGTTGCCGGATTCTGTGGGAAATGGACGACACCAGCTACCGGTACAAGGTCGAAGGTTCGAACGACGGAACGACCTGGCGCATGCTGTCCGACCAGACGAAGACCGATTTGAAAGAGCAGTCTCAGGTATTGAAGTTCGCCAAAACCGAATTGCAGCACGTGCGACTTTCGATCACAGGAGTGGTCGCTGGTCGTTGGGGAAGCTTTTTCGAATTTGAAGTCCATGGAACGAAGATGGAAGAACGCCTCATCGGCGCAGGGGATACCGTCAAGCCACGGAACATCAAAGGGACGGGACTGCTGGCGGGAATCAAAGCCCCTGCCGGATTCGAAGTGACACTGTTTGCCGCCCCTCCCAAGGTCAGCTATCCAGTGTGCCTGGCTAGCGACGTCAATGGAATCGTTTACGTCGGTATCGATGAAAACGGATCACTCGATAAAAAGCCTGGACGTGGCCGCATCGTCCGCTGCAAGGATACTGATGGCGATGGTCAGGCGGACGAATTCGTTGACTTTGCCAAGGTCGATAGCCCGCGCGGAATCGTTGTCACGACCACCGCGACTGTCAGTGGAACTGCCGGAACATCGCTGTTCGTTCTGCATCCGCCACATCTCTCACGCTACTACGATGACAATGGCGACGGTATTTCGGATCGCTCGGAAATCCTCGTGAAAAACATCGGTTTTGATCTCGATTTTCGCGGGGCAGATCACACCACAAATGGCATTCAAATCGGAATTGATGGCTGGATCTATGTCGCTGTGGGAGACTATGGCTTTATCAAAGCGACAGGAAGCGACGGTCGCGAAGTCCAGATGAAGGGGGGCGGGATTGCCCGTGTCCGGCCTGATGGTTCCGAATTGGAACTGGTCTCACGGGGACAACGCAACATTTACGATGTCGCCGTCAGTCCGCTGATGGATCTGTTCACTCGAGACAACACGAACGATGGCGGTGGCTGGAACGTGCGGCTCAGCTACGTGCCGCATGGCGCCCAGATGGGCTACCCCTGGTTGTTTATTAACTTCCCCGACGAAATCGTTCAGCCATTGGCTGACTACGGAGGTGGTTCGCCCTGTGGTTCACTGTTCGTCGACGAATCGGCGCTGCCCGACGAACTGTCTCATTCGCTCTATACCTGCGATTGGGGACGCAGTGTCATCTATCGCCATCCACTGACTTCCAACGGTGCTGGGTTTACTGCCGAGCAAGAGTCGTTCATCGAACTACCACGACCAACTGACATGGAAATCGATGCCGCAGGCAACATGTATATCAGCAGTTGGAAGGATGGTGGATTCAACTTCAGCAATCCCAATGTCGGTTATGTCGTTAAGGTAAAACCCCCAGCCAAGGGGACGACAACCGCAAGGAAGCCCATTCACACCGCTTCTGATGCGGAACTTCTCCAGGGAATCGCCGGAACCAGTCACACGCTTCGACTGGAATCCCAACGCGAAATTCTGCGGCGGGGTGACCGCCCTGAAATCGCCAGTGGCCTTGAAAAGATTGCTGCGTCAACAGCGGGTCTGCCTTCGAGGGTTGCTGCCATTTTCACTCTCAAGCAGCTTCGTGGCGAGAAATCTCACGCGAGTCTGCTCGCTCTTGCTTCTGAACCAGCACTGCGAGAACACATCCTGCGAGCAGTTGCCGACCGGGAGACCCAGTTGGCGACAACATCGGTGGAACCGTTCGTTTCTGCGTTGAAAGATCCGAATCCACGCGTGCGATTGCAGGCCGCACGTGGAATTGGCCGATTTTCTCGGCCAGCCGATGGAACATCAAAAGTCTCCGAAGAACTGAAGATCGCTTCCGCAAAACTGGTTCCGTTGACGATCGATCGTGATCCGCTGGTTTCTCATATCGCGATCGACAGCCTCGTACGACTGAATGCTGGTAAGGTCTGTCTGGAAGCCTTGGATGCTGGTCGCGTGGAGGAGCGGGTCGGGGCGATTCGAGTACTGCAAGGGCTGCATGATCCAGCCGTTGTGACTGGATTGCTGGACTGGTTGAAACGCCCGTTGACTCCAAAGCCTGCCGGACCGACAGGTCAGGTGATCAGCGATGCATTGACGCGTTCGCTGGTCCTCGGTGCCCTTTGCCGCCTGCACTTCCGTGAAGCCGACTACACGGGCGACTGGTGGGGAACCCGGCCCGACACGACCGGCCCCTATTACAAGCATGTTCTCTGGTCAGAGACTGAACGGATTGGCGCTGTCCTGCGACAGGAACTGGCCGAGGGAGACGCAGGGGTTGTGAAGCAACTGCTGCCGCAATTGCGGCGGCACAAGATCGAACTTGCCGGGATGCAGGAACGCATTGTCAAGCTGGTTGCGGACGATCGGAAATTCTTCCCCGTCGCAATCGAACTGATCGGAACGGGTTCTTCACAACTCTCGACGGAAGCTGCGCATCTGCTGGAAGTCGGTGCGACAATTGATCCCAGTGATATAGCAGTGCGTGTTCAATCGTTGCGAGGTCTTCAACGGCGAGTCGATCAGTCGGCGCTGTTCGACGTTGTCTTCCGCAGTTTTGCCGCCGTTTCGGAGAAAGACCAGCAGAGCGAAGTGGACGCTGCATGGAACGAATTCGTTCGTGAACCGAAGCTGTTCAAGCTAGTCGCTTCTCTTTCGAAGCAGGCCGAATCAACCGACTCGGCAACGCAGGAGTTGGCCTATGCAACACTGGTTTTCGTCTCAGATGCGGCACCCGCCCCCAAAGACGCACGCGATGCTGCCATGCGAGTGGTCGAACGCGCCTGGTCCACACCGGAAGCTGCAATCAGTTTGCTGCGAGCGATTGGCCGATCCAAGCAGGAATCGCAAATTCTGCAGATTCAACAGCAACTCAAGTCGATGAACCCCGAAGTTCAGCGTGCGGCTCAATATGCTGTCATGCGGCTGGAACTCGACAAAGAACCGCCGATCGACCCGAAACGACCACTGATCGCGACGATGAAGTTTGAAGACGTGGTCCAATCGACGGAGTCCCTGAAAGGGGATGCAAAATATGGCCAGCGTCTCTTCAGCCGACAGGGATGCGTCGCCTGCCATTCAGTCTCGCCGACGGAACCTTTGAAGGGACCACTGCTGCTGGACATCGCCAAACGCTACAAACGCCACGAGTTGATTGAATCGATCGTCAAACCGAGCGCCAAGATTGCTCAAGGTTTCGAATCTCAATTTTTCGCCACCAACGACGGGAAGATCTACGAAGGCTTTGTGGTTCGCGAATCCGGAGAAGAAGTCGAGTTTCGCAACGTCGCTGGAATCTCGGTCATCCTGAAAAAGGATGAAATCGAAGAACGCGGCAAGCGCGAGATCTCGGTCATGCCACTGGGGATGGTCGATAAACTCAACGTCGATCAGCTTGCTGCGATTCTCGCGTATCTGGAGTCATTGAAAAAGTAGTCCTCAGCCCTGTGAGTCAGGAACTCAGGTTTGGTAGTTCACCGGCGTCAGGTCGTAACACAGTATGTCGCTTCCACGATTCAGCGTTCAAAATCCGGTTCTCGTCAATCTGCTGATGCTCGTCATCATTGCAGCGGGAATGATTTGCGCCTTAACACTGACTCGCGAAATGTTTCCTGAGTCGCGGCCTGAAAAGTTGTTGATCACGACGATCTATCCGGGTGTTTCACCACAGGAAATCGAAAAGGTCCTGACGATCAAGATTGAGGAGGCTGTCCGCGATGTGGAAGGGGTCGATAAAGTCGACTCCACTGTCATCGAAGGGATGAGTGCCACGCGACTCAGCCTGCTACCCGGGATTCGGAATGTCGATCGCGTCCTGCAGGAAGTGAAGGCGGAAATCGACGCGATTGAAGACCTGCCGGTCGATGCTGAGAAAACGACAGTCAAGAAGCTCGAACCGAAACTTCCGGTGATCGGCGTTGCGATCTATGGGCCCGGCAGCGATGCCGATCGTAAACGAGCGGCCCGAGCCTTGCGAGATGAATTGCTGCTGCTGCCTGGTGTCAGCGATGTCGTGATGTCAGGAGCGAAAGAAGACGAAATCAGTGTCGAAATTCGTCCCGCGAAGCTGATGGAATATGACATCACGTTCGATGAAGTGGCAGCCGCAATACGACAGGCTAACCTGGATGTGACGGGCGGACAGATCGATGCCAGCCGCAGTTCGCTCTCCATTCGAACACTTGGAGAAGAACAACGAGGGGTCGATCTGAACAAGATCATCGTACGCAGTTTCCCGGATGGCCGAACCGTCTACCTGTCTGATGTTGCTGATGTGCGCGATGCGTTTGTGGATATTGACCAGGAAGGATACTTCAACGGTGAACCGGGGATCAACTGCGTCGTTTACCAGAACAATGGACAGGATGCGATTCGGATTTCGCAACTGGTGAAGGCCTACGTCCTTGCCAAGAAAGGTTTGCCGTTCGATCCGCATGGGTTTGAGGCGGCCAGTCTGCATGTGTGGTACTGGCGCCCCTTCGCGATCATCTGGGCTCACGCATCCCGGCTGGCCAACAGTGCCATCGGGCATCCTGATCCCGAGTACTACTATCAACAAAGTTTGTCGAAGCCGTTTGACCACAAATTCTCAGTGGCGTTGCATACGGATCTGGCAAGGTTTGTCGAGGGACGTATTGATCTGATGGTCGACAATGGACTGCAGGGGCTGTTCCTGATCCTGCTGACGTTGGTCGTGTTCCTCGATCACCGTGTGGCTTTCTGGGCCGCGACGGGGTTGCCGGTCACGTTTCTTGGGACATTCCTGATGATGTCCCTGATGGGGGTTTCGTTGAACCTCGTCAGCCTGATGGGGTTAATTATCGTCCTCAGCATCGACGTCGACGAAGCGATCGTGATGGGGGAAAACGTTTATCGGCATATGGAAGAAGGTCTCACCTCCGAAGCAGCAGCCATCACCGGGTCAGAAGAAGTGATGTGGCCGGTTGTGACGATGACCGGCACGACGATTGGTGCCTTCGTTCCCCTGTTGTTCATCAAAGGACAACTCGGTGACTTCCTGAAAGAGTTGCCAATGGTCTGCATTGCGGCCATGAGCATGTCCATGCTGGAAGCACTCGTGATCCTGCCCGCTCACCTGGGCCATCTGAAGACAAAAGCACGCCGAAGCAAAGATTCAGATTCCACACCAGCATCTGTAGCGGTTGCACCCTTATCGCGATGGCGCCAGTTCTGGGGGCGGGTTGTTTCAACTAAGGACGCCGTGCTGAGTACCGCAGTGGATGTCTGGTACGACCGTTTGATCCGCCTGATGCTGACATGGCGATACGTTACGTTGGCTGCTGCTGTTGCAACATTGTCCATCGCCGTCGGACTGGTTCAAGGGGGAATCGTTCCGTTTGTGCCCGTTCCGAAGATGGACAGCGAAACACTGGTTGGATCGCTTGAAATGTCGATTGGTACCCCCGCGGAACTGACCAAGAGTCGACTGAAACAATTGAGCGATCACCTGGTGAGTCTTCCGGAAGTCGTCAACGTCCAGATGTACGTCGGAATTCAGGTCGATATCGCTGGCGAAGGAGCGGTCGGACAAAATCTTGGTTCACACCTGGGCCAATTAATCGTCGAATTGAAAGAAGCTCACAAGCGAACACGCACGAGCGAAGCGATTCTGATCGAACTACGACAGGAAGCGGAACGACTAAGTGGTGTTAACGCAGTCACCTGGTCGTCGCTCAACGGCGGACCAGCAGGTCGCGCGTTGGAATTGAAGGTGACCGCCGACCGTTTCGACGACAGCCTTGCAGCCGCAAAAGCAGTTCGGGAAAAGCTCGCGACGTACGACGGAGTGTTTGACATCGACGACAACGTCAACGCACGTCTGCGTGAAGTGCAGCTCCGATTGCATGAAACGGCTCGGCCAACGGGGATTACCGTGGCCACACTGGGGCAGGAAGTTCGCAACGCGTTCTTTGGACGCGAAGCCCGCCGGATTTCGCGCAATCGCGAAGACGTCAAGATCATGGTCCGCTATCCGAAGATCTACCGGCAGGACGATTCGATGCTGGAAACGATGTGGATTCCGTCACCGGCAGGGGCAACGGGACGACATCGCTGGGTTCCACTCCGTGAAGTGGCGGAACTGACAGAAGATCGCGCCCACGATTCGATTCAGCGGAGTGAACACCGCCGGGCGATTTCAATTTATGCCGACGTTGATGATCTGCACAATGACAACGAAATTGCGGCCAACGTCCAGCAGTGGATCGACACGGATCTGCGGAAATCGAATCCCGATGTCCGGGTCGAAATGCGAGGAAAGACGTTGGAAAACAAAAAATTCATGGACAGCATGGTGATCGCATTCCCCGTTTCACTCGCGATCATCTATGTCCTGCTGACAGCACTGTTCCGTTCGTATATTCAACCGATCGTCGTTTTGATCGCGGTCCCCTTTGGGGTTCAAGGAGCGATCGTCGGTCATTGGATTATGGGATACGACCTGACGATCATGAGTGCCATTGGACTGGTCGCACTCAATGGTATCGTCGTCAACGACTCACTGGTCCTGGTCGACTTCATCAACAGTCGCGTTCGCAGTGGGACAAGCCATTTTGAATCGAGTGTCGCAGGTAGCAAGCTACGCATGCGAGCCATCGTCTTAAATACCATCACCGCAGTCGTGGGGATGACACCGCTGATGTTTGAAACGAGCTTCCAGGCAAAGTTTCTGATTCCGCTGGCCATCACGCTGACTTGGGGGCTGATTTTCGCAACGGTACTGACGCTGGTGGTCGTTCCTGCCATAAATATGGTCTTCTTCGATATTTCGAAGATGTTTGGTGGCCATTCAGAGTCCGCTCATCGCGCTTGAAAATATTCGACGTACGAAACATCATTTTGCGAAGATTGTTGGAAGGCTAATCGACCAATCACCAAGCGGCCATAGATAGGCGTAAACAATCATCCTCGTGGGGAAGTTCCGTGATTCAGTTTGTCTGCCCGGAATGCGGTACGAAGCGAAAGTATTCCGATGATCGCGCGGGAGATCATGTGTCATGCCGCGTATGCGGTAAGAAGTCGTCACTCCCTGATTCAGACGAAAGTGATGATGGCGAATCCGTTACAACTGGCGAACGACGGAAGAAGTCGAAACGTGGTCGAGGAAAGCCGGACCCGAAGGCAGAGTTAATTGCTTTCACGTATGCAGGCTGGATTGTCAGTAGCGTGAGTTGCCTCGGAATACTTTTTGCTCTTCAGCGCAGGCCATTGATCCCTGGCGCGCTATTGGCCGGTTTTCCGATCGGGTGGATTACAATTGCCGTTTATACGTCGCTGTTGGGAATGGGATTCCGTGCTGCGATCGGGCAGGGGCTGACGCTGTCTCGTGAAACCAGACTGGAGGGCAAGTCTGGCATACAGACAGGAATCGGCATCGTCATGACTGTTGCTGTCCTGACGGTTGTGGGGATGGAATTGCTGGGTGAAATGGGGAAGACTCCAGTGAGACCTTAACTCATTATCGAACTGCACCAAAATGGCAATTGGCGATCCTCTCCCACCGCAACCGACAGTCGGTGACTTCAGAACCACGCGATGCATCCGAGGGATTCACTTCGGGCCGAGATAGGACTGATGATCTCACAGAGTCGCAAAGGTACGGAGAAAGGCGACCGGACGAGGCCCGTGTGATGGTTGCGGCAATGTGTCATTTGATTTCACTTCTCAGTCATGCCTGCGGCGTCGGTCTTAAGTCGGTCAAATGATGCATCAAACTGGATTGATGCCTCGCGAGTTCGCCATGTTTCGGTACAATGATTTTCGGATCATGGTTGTTGTGATGACGCTTGGCTGCGAGTGAGATCGACTGTGCGGATTTCGGAGATTCCATCAACTGTTCAACACGGCACACCGTGGATCGCCTTTTCCCTTTGGTTGATGTCATGCACCGGATTGGCTGCGGCCGACGATGGCGGGCTGGAGTTTTTCGAGAAGAAGATCCGGCCAGTCTTGGCGGAGCGGTGTTTCAAATGCCATTCATCGGAGACTGCAAAGCCCAAAGGTGGGTTGAGACTCGATCGGAAATCGAGCCTCATTGAAGGGGGAGATTCAGGAACCGCCGTTGCTCCGGGAAAGCCAGATGCGAGCCTGTTGATTAAGGCGATCCAATGGTCGGGCGTCGTGTCAGAAATGCCACCCGATTCGAAGCTGCCTGATCAGGTGATTGCCGATTTTCGCGAGTGGGTACGACTTGGGGCGGCGTTCCCTGCTGATTCGGCCCCAGCCGCTGCCAGGCCGCGAGCTGTTGATATTGAGCAGGGCCGCGGCTTCTGGTCGTTTCAACCGGTTCATGCTCACCCCTCACCGATGGAATCGAATCCTGGTTGGCTGCGGACGAAGATCGATTCGTTCGTCGTTGAGCAGTTTGATCGTCAGCAGATGCACCCCGCGAAAGAAGCAGACCGGCCGACATTGATTCGCCGTCTCGCATCAGACCTGATCGGTCTGCCGCCAACATTTGCCGAGATCGAAGCGTTTATTGCCGACCCTGCACCAGATGCCTATGAGCGTCTGGTTGATCATTACCTGGCTTCCCCTCAATACGGTGAACGGTGGGCTCGTCACTGGCTCGATGTCGCACGCTATGCAGAAGACAATCCGACATCCGAGGCAACGTGCAAGCCGCCTCGATTTCCCTTCCGGTATCGCGACTGGGTGATTCAGGCCATCAATGATGATCTTCCCTACGATGAATTCGTCCGTCGTCAACTCGCTGCTGATCTGCTGAATGTTCCTCGATCAGAAATGGCGGCACTCGGATTTCTTGGGTTATCACCCGTTTACCACAAGGAACCGAAACTGGCTGCCGACGTGATTTCAGTCATTGTCGCTGACGAGTGGGACGAGCGACTCGACACGGTCACTCGCAGCTTTCTGGGATTGACGGTCGCCTGTGCGCGTTGTCATGACCACAAGTTCGATCCGATCAAGACCGACGACTATTATGCACTCGCCGGAATCATGGCGAGTACTCAACTGGTGGAATGGCCACTTGTCGATACGACTCCCGAAGAGGCCGCCGCGTTGACTGAGATTCAACGGCAGATCGTCGATGTCGAACTCCGTTTCGATTACGCCAAGAAGAACCGCAAGACACCGAAGGCCGATGGAGTTGACGTTGCTCCGTTCGATGCCGAGGTCGCTCGCTGGGAAGCAGCACTTAAATCGTTGAAAGAGACACAACTTTTTAACGGTCCCATCGCCACGGGAGTCCGCGACGCCGGGCTGTGGATCAACGGAGATGATCCTGCCTGGACGTTGCTCGATTATCACGAAAGGCGACCTCGAGATTTGCCGATCTTCGTTCGCGGTAATCCCGCGAACCCCGGCCCGATCGTCCCACGCCGGTTTCTCGAAGTCCTGTCAGCCCGTGATGCAAAGCCTTTTCAGCGGGGAAGTGGGCGGAGGGAACTGGCCGATGCGATCGTCCGCGATGCCGCTCCGCTGGCCGCACGCGTGATCGTGAATCGCGTCTGGGGCTGGCATTTCGATCGGCCACTCGTCACGACCCCCAGCAACTTCGGGCGACTGGGTGATGCTCCTTCGCATCCGGAACTGCTCGACGATCTTTCCGCACGATTCATCGAAGCGGGCTGGTCGTTGAAGTGGCTGCACCGGGAAATCGTGCTGTCCGCAACATGGCGGCAATCCAGCTCGCCGACCGACTATCGCGACCGCGACCCCGACAATCGTTCGCTGTGGCGAATGAATCGCCGTCGCTTGGAGGCTGAAGCCTGGCGAGATGCCGTTTTGTCGGTGAGTACCGAACTTGATGCGACGATGCTGGGCCCTTCGGTCAATCTGGACGATGCGAAGTTTCGCCGCCGGACGGTCTATGGCATCGTCAGTCGTCAGAAGCCAGCCGACCTGTTCAGACTTTTCGACTTCCCCGACGCGAAACGGCACACCGAGAATCGACTCCCGACCACGACCCCGCTGCAGCAGTTATATCTGCTCAACAGTCCATTCCTGCAACAACAGGCCGAGGAAGTCGCAAATAGCGTTCTTGCCGAGAGTCCTTCAGGAACTGAAGTAATCGTCTGTAATTTATTCCACAGAATTCTGCTTCGAGATCCGACGATCGATGAACTGTCAGATGCGGTTGAACTGGTGCAAAGCGAGAGCGGCGAAGTGCCGCGTGAGAATTGGGCGTTTCTGACTCATTCGCTCCTGGCGACAAATGAATTTCTGCACGTCGATTGACTTCAATATCAGTAGCGAGATTTCATGCTCACGCCATCCGATCATTCGCAGCGATCATTGTCACGCCGCCAGCTTCTCGGGTCAGTCGGAGCCGGTTTCGGGACGCTTGCGCTGGCGGATCTGCTGCATGCCGACCAGGCACCGCTTGGTGTTGTGACACCGCACACGGCCAAGGCGAAGCACGTGATCTTTCTCTTCATGGCAGGAGGGCCGTCGCATATCGATCTGTTTGATCCCAAGCCAAGTCTCAAGAAATTCGCAGGGCAGCGCCCGGCCGGTGCAGACTTGCGGACAGAGCGTGTGACTGGGGGTTTACTTCCCGCGCCGTGGGAGTTTCGGCCAGGTGGTGAAAGTGGCCTGATGATCAGCGATCTGCTGCCACAGCTTCGCGAGTGTGCCGATGATTTATGTATCGTTCGTTCCATGGTGGGAGGGAATCCCAATCACGCTCCCGCCGCGAATCATCTCTTCTCGGGTCGCATCGACCAGATCCATCCGTCGCTGGGTGCCTGGGTCTCGTACGGACTTGGAGCAGAGAATCGCAACCTGCCGGGGTTCGTCTCATTAAGCGACGGTGGAACGGCATCACGCTATGTCCGTAATGGCTATCTGCCGGGCGAGCATCAGGGGACACCGATCAACATTGCAGAGAAGGACCCCGAGAAAATGGTCCGCTATCTGCGAAACGCGAAACTTGATCGCACGCAGCAGGAACGACAGCTCGATTTTATTGCTCGACAGAACAGCCGCCAACTTGCGGCATCGGGAGATGACCCAGCCTTGGAAGCTCGCATCCGAGCGATGGAGACGGCATTTCGCATGCAGTTCGCCGCCGGAGATGTGTTTGACATACGTTCTGAAACCCAGGCAACTCAAGATGAATACGGAACGAGTTCCTTTGCACGCGGTTGCCTGATCTCCCGTCGACTGGTGGAGCGAGGTGTCCGGTACATTCATGTGGAACTCGGCGGCTGGGATCATCACGAGAACATCGACAAGTCCATCAGCAGCCTGGGCCGTCAGATTGACCAGCCGATTGCAACTCTTTTGCGTGATTTGAAGCGGCGCGGTCTGCTCGATGAAACACTGGTCGTCTGGGGCGGCGAGTTCGGTCGGACGCCAGTCTCGGAGAGCGGCAACGGACGTGACCACAATCACTACGGTTTCACGATGTGGTTGGCGGGGGGAGGCATCAAAGGTGGAATGGCCTACGGAGCCACCGACGAATTCGGCTTCCGTGCCGTCGAAAACCGCGTCAGCGTCCATGATCTGCATGCGACGCTGCTACATCTGCTCGGCTTCAATCACGAGCATCTCACATATCGCTACTCCGGCCGAGACTTCCGCCTGACGGATATCCACGGGGAAGTCGTGCAAGAACTGCTGGCTTGATCCGCATTGAGTAGATTGAAGGGGGCCGCGGCCGTGGCTTCCCGTTGGTTCAGCCCGGGCCATCTAACGCAATTCGTGCCGACAATGTATGCCCGGCGCGTCACGACTTGTTTTGGGTTCGACCAATCAGCCGGAATGCGCTAGCGTCCGGTTCTAACCGTCGGCAAACGTTCAACCGCTGATGGCCCCGAACCGAATTCATACCCGTGACACAGCACTACTTGCCGAGTTCCTCTGCCAGGGAGTTCGCGCCGTAGATCTTCTTCATCGCTTCCAGGATCGCTGACGAGTGGACTGAAACGGCTCGATTCTGGGTTTCATCGAAAATGAAATCGCCGACCAGTGATTGAATGTTTCCGTCGAAGATGATTCCGACAAATTCGCCAGAGCGATTGACGACAGGGCTGCCAGAGTTTCCCCCGATGATGTCGCACGTCGAAACAAAGTTAAATGGCGTTGCCGAATCGATGGCCCCGCGCTGCTGGTGCCACGTTTTGGGGAGTGCCCACGGGGAGACATTCCCATGGCGCGTCGCATGATCAAAAGCCTGCCCCATCGTCGTCCACGGTGGAATTTGCTGGCCATTTTCGAGATAGCCTTTGACAGTTCCATAGGACAGACGCAGGGTAAATGTCGCGTCGGGGTACCGGCTGGGACCCTCGATTTCAAACAGGGCTCGGGAAATCTGCGAATAGGCTTGTCGCTCGGGTTCGATGACTTGCTCTTCATATTTTTTACGGATCGCTCGTGCATCGGGGTCGATCAGTCGGGCCAGTTGAATCAACGGGTCCTGTGACTGTTCAATGGCCTGCTTGCCCCCCGCCGCCAGTCTTTTCCGCTCTTCGACGTCCTTGAGTTTCGAACCTGAAATCAGCTCTGCTGCCCTCGTCGCGGGACTCTTCCCCGCCAGTACACGTTTGACGAGCGGGGCATCGCCGCCGAATTTCTCGGCGAAATAACCCAGGCTGTCGGCCAGCTTTGCCTGCTCCATGTCTTCATAAATTGGCGCAGTCGAATAAAGTTGCAGTTCCAATGAGGATCGAGCCGAGTCACTGTACTCGCGCAGTCGCTGAGCGTTGGGACGTTCTCTCTCATCCGCTAATCGCACCAGAGTCTTAGCGATGGCGAACAGAGTTCCGGCGAAACCATGTCCAGACTCCAGCACCGAATGTTCGACCATCAATCCTGACTGGATCTGCTTGGCCTGTTCAATCCGCGTCCATGCCGTGCCGTAGCTCGATTTCAATCGAGGATTTCCCTCGACCTGGGCTCGTAGAACTCGCTCTGCGGCTTCCTTCTTTGCCATGATCCCGGCGTCCTGCAGTCCTTCAATCTGGCCAAGTAACGCTTTGCGACTGTTCTGCACACCAAAGAGATCTTCTTTACCGATTCGGGATTGCTCCTCACCGTCCTGGCAATACTGCTGAAGCATAATCTCGTGCCGACGCAACAGATTCAGGACATAGGGGACTCGAACATCGCGGTTGAACTTCAGCGCCGCCATCGTGTTCAGCCGGTCGGTCTTGCCGGGATGGCCTGACACAAACACGAGTTCGTTGTCCCCGGCACCCGACTTACTCCACTTCAGAAAGTGCTCGATTTTGGCGGGCCTATCGTTTTCGTACGCCCGAAAAATACAGACATCCAGGTCATACCGGGGATATTCAAAGTTGTCCGGGTCACCTCCGAAGAACGCGATGTCGAATTCGGGAGCCCAGACAAGCCTGATATCGGTGTATTTTTTGTAGCGATGCAGATGGTACTGTCCCCCCTGGTACAGCGTGACCACATCGCTCCGTAATCCAGTCTTGTCGAGCGATTCTTTTTCGATGGTTGCAATGACAGCACGACGCGCAATGAATGCTTCCGACGCTGGCATGTCGGTTCTGACTGCGGCACTGACACGTGCCGTCACATCTTCGATCGACTGCAAGACGTTCAGTTCCAGATCGGGAGCCTTCGGCTCCTCTGCCAGTGTTTTGGCCCAGAAGCCTTCTTTGTAATAGTCGCGGCCTGCGGCACTGACCTTATGCAGAGTATCCGCACCGACGTGGTGGTTCGTTAACACCAGTCCGGTAGACGACACAAAAGACCCTGATCCCCCCGAATTGAATCGGACGGAGGATTTCATCAGATGTTCAGTCCACGCTTCCGTTGGCTCAAACCCGTATTTTTCCTTGAGCTGCTTACGTGGAAGGTTATTGAAGACCCACATTCCCTCGTCCGCTAACCCGGAACGTACTACGGACAGAAACTCGGCAGCGAATGCAAACAACAGGAAAGCACGAGTAATTCGTCGAGGCATCGAAGTTCTCTCCGAGGATGTCGGTTGTTGAATGGTCGCCCTGTGGACTGCGGGCAGTGACGGACCGTAGCAACGTCAACGCCCGTCGGCAAGTCATTCATCGATTGTGCCCCTGCGCCGCACGCATGATTTCCCCGGATCAGTTCGGTACAACTATCACGTGACGTGTTTCTACTGCCATGCCATCATCCCGCCATTACTCCAGTCAGAAAGTCTGCCGAATGCCTCAACTTTCCAATCATGTCGCCGTTGTCACGGGAGCCAACCAGGGGATTGGAAAGGCCATTGCGAAGATCTTCGCGCAAGAAGGGGCTTCGCTGGCACTTTGTGCTCGGAATGGTGAAAAGCTGCAGCAGGTTGCTGATGAGTTTCGGGCCGATGGAGTTGATGTCCTGGCTCAGAAGTGCGACGTATCCAGTGAAGCCGAAGTCGAAAGTTTTTTTGCCGCTGTTGCGGAACGGTTTGGTCGAGCTGATATTCTCGTCAACAATGCGGGGGCTTTCGATGGCGGGCCGCTTGATACGGTGTCGCTCGATGCCTGGAATAACGTTGTCGGCTCGTGCCTGACCGGATCATTCCTGTGCAGTCGGGCTGCTTTCCGATTGATGAAGCCACGCAATTCAGGCCGGATCCTGAATATCGGCTCGATCTCGGCCCAGCGTCCGCGGGAAGGGAGTGCACCATACGCAGCCGCGAAGTTTGGAGTCTGGGGGCTGACTCAGGCGATCGCCATCGACGGTCGTCCTTATGGAATCACCTGCTCATGCCTTCACCCAGGCAATGTTCGGGTGGAGCGTCGAGTCGATTCCGGCATCGAATCGGATGAAGAACCGATGATGTCGTCGGAAACCATCGCGAAGGCCGCCCTGGCGATGGTGACCCTGCCCGCCGATGTCAACTTTTTGGAAGCGATTGTGCTCCCACGCGATCAAGCGTATCTCGCGCGTGGTTAAAACAGCCAAAGCAATGGGTTGCCAAAGAGAGTCGTGGTTTGCTCCGCGAACCAACATTGATTCGTTGAAATACTTCTTTGAACAGGCGAATACTTGGTTTGCAATCAGAAAATGCGGCGTTGGTTCGAGGAGCGAAACACGACTCTCCGGCAACCGCAAGATCGACCTATCAACGGTTTATTTATCGATCCCGAGTCCATTCCGCTGAGTCGTAACGACTTTTGCCAAGAGCCTTCGCTTGCACCAGCAATTCGGAATTGCAAGCCGAAGGTTGAGCGTTCCATGCTGCTACCAACTGGTCGATCAGCGACGCTTTTGGCACGGCGATATTGGTGACAAAATCTTCGTGCGATCGCTGCTGTCGATAGTCGGGCTGTCGTGAGGGTGGCCGAAGTAATTGGCCGATCCGTGCCAGATCATAATCGTAAAGGATCGTTCCATGATGCAGGAACGCATGCCGCAGCCAGCGCTGTGAATTGCCAGAGAACTTTCGGTCGCCGATCACCAGGTCACTCGTACCACGGACCTCAATTCCCGGGACGAGGTGCGACAATTGGATTGCAATGGTTTCCATGATTTGCTGTGTGACAACGACGACTCCATTGGCTCGCAATTCATCCGTCAGCGGCAGAATCAATGTATATGCCAGGCAGCCTGGTCCAACGGCGACTGCTCCCCCTCCGCTGGCTCTGCGAAAAATGGGGACCCCCTGTGCCAGGCACTCCGGTTCGTTGACTTCTATGGCAAGCTGGTTGGATCGTCCGACAACAACGAAATACGGCTCGGGAGACCAGGTTCGCAGGATGCCCCGAGTCGGATTCGCGTCAATCGACTGCAAGAGAACTTCATCGAGCGCCAGATTTGCTGCTGGCGTTTCGAGTGTGACATCAGTCCAGTCGATCACGGCTCGTCTCGGTGAGGATATTCCTTGGAAAACAGAGACTTCCACGGTCTTCTCACCTTTGCCAAAGCCGGACGCCAGTCCGTTCCGGCTGACAGGCCTCAACCCAAACGTCAGATCGGGTCACAGGGTCACATATGAATGGCGCGACGGTCCACGGCGAAGGCGGCTTCCTTGATCGCTTCCGACAAGGTTGGATGCGCGTGTGATGATCGGGCGATATCTTCACTGCTGGCGCCGCATTCGATCGCGATGACAGCTTCAGCAATCAGATCTCCGGCGCGAGGTCCGATGATGTGAACCCCCAGGATCCGATCGGTCTCGGCATGGGCCAGGATCTTCACTCGACCTTCGGTCTGACCCAAGGCCTTGGCGCGGCCATTGGCCATGAACGGGAATGATCCTACTTTGTAGGGGATCCCGCCATCTTTCAGTTGTTCTTCCGTCTTTCCTACGCTGGCGATTTCGGGATCGGTGTAGACAACACCCGGAATCGCATCGTAATTGACGTGGCAATACTTACCAGCCAGTCCTTCCGCACATGCGACCCCTTCTTCTTCCGCCTTGTGTGCCAGCATCGGGCCGGGAATCGCATCGCCAATCGCATAGATCCCTGGAATGGATGTCTGGAAGTGGCGATCCACGTGGATGAATCCACGATTGGTTCGAGCAACATTCAATGCATCCAACCCCAGATCGCCAGTGTTCGGCAGTCGCCCGACGGCAAGGAGCACTCGATCACAGTCGATCGAAGGTTGCCCTTCGCATTCGACGACACATCGTCCATCCACGACTCGTGCACCCGTAACTCGCATTCCCAGCTTGAAGTCCAGCCCCTGCTTCTTGAGCATTCGCTGAGCTTCGTTAGCGATTTCGGTGTCCATGCCAGGCAGGATTCGATTGAGATATTCCAGGACCGTCACCTTGGAACCGAGTCGTGCCCAGACACAGCCCAGTTCCAGGCCGATCACCCCGGCTCCGATGACGACCAGATGCCCTGGGACTTCTGGATAAGCGAGAGCCTCAGTACTGGTACCGATCAGATTACCATCAACTTCGACTCCCTTCAGCGGAGCCGAGACACTGCCGGTGGCAATGAGGATATTCTTGGCGATCAGTTCGACCGGTTGCGGACCATCGACCTGGACTCGACCCGGTGCCGGAATTCGTCCGTGACCCGTGTATCGAGTGATCTTATTCTTGCGGAACAGCCCTTCGATTCCCTTGGTGAGGGTCGAAACGATCTGATCCTTACGGCCCATCATCTTGGCGAGATCCAGTTTGACACCTTCAACGGTGACACCGAATTCGGAAAGATGGCTTTGAGCCATGCGATATAGTTCACTCGCTTCGAGAAGTGCCTTGCTGGGGATACAACCGACGCGCAGGCAGGTTCCCCCGAGAGCGTTTTCTCGTTCAATACAGGCAACGTTCAGTCCCAGTTGGGCGGCACGAATCGCCGCGACGTAACCACCCGGACCGGCACCGATAACGACCAGATCATGCTGAGACATACAACAGAATTTCCATCAAGTAACTTGGCTTCAGACATCCAGCAGCAGGCGGACAGGATTTTCAACGCAATCCTTGATTCGCTTCAGGAAGCTGACACCTTCACGCCCATCGACAATCCGGTGATCGTAGGTCAGGGCGAGATACATCATTGGGCGGATCACAACCTGCCCGTCGCGGGCGACCGGTCGATCCTGAATCGCGTGCATGCCGAGCACACCGCTTTGAGGGGGATTGACGATCGGTGTGGAGAGCAGTGATCCGTAGACGCCGCCGTTGCTGATCGTGAATGTCCCGCCCGTCAATTCCTGAGGACTGAGCTGACCGTTCTGGGCTCGCTTGGCAAAGTCGGCGATGGCCAGTTCGATTTCGGCAAAACCCATCCGTTCAGCATTCCGCAGCACGGGGACGACCAGTCCCTTTCCTCCGCCGATGGCGATACCGATATCGAAGTAGTTGTGATAGACGATCTCACCACCTTGAATTTCGGCATTGATCGCTGGAAACGCCTGCAGCGCGTCGACGGCGGCCTTTACGAAGAACGACATGAAACCAAGCTTGATTCCATAGCGTTCCACAAACGAATCCTGATGCTGCTTCCGCAGATTCATGATCCCCGACATATCGACTTCGTTGAACGTCGTCAGCAGTGCGGCCGTGTGTTGAGCTTCGACCAGACGCTGAGCAATTCGCTTACGAATGGGGCTCATCGGCTGTCGCTTTTCGGACCGTTCACCACTTGCCTTGGTGATGATCGATTTTGGCGGCGCTGCCACAACCGCGGCAGGCTTTGGCTCAGCCGGCTTGGCAGGAGGTGCTGCAGCCACGGAAATCTGTCGCTGGACATCTTCCTTCAAAATGCGACCACCGGGGCCGGATGGCGTGACCTGAGAGGTTGAAACACCATTCTCGGCCATCGCTCGTGCCGCTGCCGGCATGACTCGCGGGGCCGCGGCAGAGGCTGCGACCGAAGGTGCCGGGGCAGATTCCGACGGGGCACTTGCTGGTGCTGGTGCGGGCGTGTTCGCAGTTACCGATTCGTCGATCAACGCGACGACTTCACCAACGTCTGCAGAATCACCGGCATTCTTCAGAATTTTGGCAATGACACCACCCGCAGGCGAGGCAATTTTCTGCGTCGCTTTGTCGCTTTCGACTTCCACGAGATCGTCGCCGACGTTGACCTGATCGCCGACCTGCTTCAACCATTCGACCAGAACAACAGTGGTGATCGATTCGCCAAACCCAGGGACTCTTACTTCAACGGTCATGGAATTGGTACTTCCTCAGTTCAGGGAAAATCCGCCCGCTTGGCGATGATTTATTCTACGGTGTTGTGCTCATCTCATGTTATGGGCGAATCAGTGGTGAACAATCGGCTTCAACGAGGGACCGATTGCTTTGGTCAGGATTACATCCTGCTCGATATCGTGGCTGGTATGCGACCCTGTTGCCGGACTTGCCGAGGCAGGTCGGTATATTCCGTCAAACGGATGGCGGTCAAACAAGGATTGCCCCCAGATGACTCGCAGGAATCGCCAGGCACCCATGTTTTCAGGGTCTTCCTGAACGAAGGTCACAGGAATTCCCTCGGCATAGGCAGACAAGTGTTCGCGGAGTGCCTGCTCTGGAAGCGGATAAAGCTGCTCCAGCCGCAGAATGGCGACGTCTGTACGCTGCAATTCTGTCCTGCGCTTCAACAAGTCGTAATAGACTTTGCCCGAGCAAAGCAGAATTCGCTTGACGCCCGAGGGCGGAACGTCGTTGGTATCTGGAATGACTCTCTGGAAAGTCCCCTTCGCCAGATCACTTAATTGTGACACAGCGGCTTGCAATCGCAACAGTGACTTGGGAGTCATCACGATCAAAGGCTTGCGCCATTTGCGTAAAACCTGTCGACGCAGGACGTGGAAGATCTGGGCAGGAGTCGTCGGGCAGACAACCTGGATATTATCTTCTGCCGCGAGTGCCAGGAATCGCTCCAGCCGAGCACTCGAGTGCTCTGGGCCATTCCCTTCAAAGCCGTGGGGTAAGAGCATGACCAAGCCGCTCAGGCGATTCCACTTATCTTCCGCACTCACGATAAACTGATCGATGATCACCTGCGCCACGTTGGCGAAGTCACCGAACTGTGCTTCCCAGCAGATCAGTCCGTCTGGAGTATCCAGGCTGTATCCATACTCATAGCCGAGTACGCCGGTCTCGCAGAGACAACTGTTGTACAGCTCAATCGGCCCCTGAGTCGGAGACAGATTTGCCAGGGGGATATACTGTTTCCCGTTTTCGACGTCGTGCAAGACCGCATGTCGATGACTGAACGTACCACGTTCAACGTCCTGACCATGGATTCGAACCCGATAACCTTCCAGAGAAATCGTGGCGAATGCCAACGCTTCAGCCGCACCCCAATCCAGTGACAGTTCCCCGCGTGCCATGGCTCGCCGGTTCTGCAACAGGCTGACTCGCTTTGGATCTGGGTTGAAAATTCGCGTGTGAGGATGGAAGTCGTCAGGGAACCGGGTCAATGCATCGAGCGTTTCTGCAAGTTTCTCGACAGGGACGCCCGTATCAACGTCTGCGATGCCGGTTTCATTTCCACCGACATACCCGCGCCACATCCCTTGAAGGGTGTCCCAGCGGTGTTCGTAACCGGGGCCGCGAGCCACTTCGTATTCAGATTCGAGTTGCTGGCGGTGAACGAACTGAACCCGATCCGCTTCCTCCTGAGTGATACCACCCATTTTCAGCAGTTGATCGAGATAGCTTTGCCCCACTTTTTTGCGAGTTTTGATCTTGTTGTACATCAACGGCTGGGTGAACGCGGGTTCATCCTGTTCGTTGTGTCCGCGCAATCGATAGCAATACATGTCAATGACGACATCCCGGTGGAATTCCTGACGGAAATCCATGGCGAGTCGAACGACCTGAGCAACGGCTTCGGGGTCTTCACCATTCACATGGAAGATCGGAATCTGCAGCATCTTGGCGACGTCTGTCGCGTACGCCGTCGAGCGAGCTTGTGAGGGACCAGTCGTGAATCCGATCTGATTGTTCACGATAACATGAATTGTTCCACCGATTCGTGTGGCAGCCAATTCATTGAGATTCAGCGTTTCCTGGATAATTCCTTCGCCTGCAAACGCGGCGTCACCGTGAATCAACATGCACAGGACTTTACCTCGATCGGTATCGCGTTTGCGATCTTGCTTGGCTCGGACTCGCCCCATCGCAACCGGATTGACGAACTCCAGGTGGCTGGGGTTGAAGCAGAGTGACAGGTGGACTTTACGACCATCGCCCGAGTACCAGTCGTTGCTGTATCCCAAGTGGTACTTCACGTCGCCACGACCGGTATTGAGCTCTGGATCGAGATCGGAAAATTCGCGGAAAATTGCCCGCGGCGCTTTTCCCATGATGCTCGCGAGCACGTTCAGGCGACCGCGATGCGCCATCCCCATCACGACTTCTTCGAAACCCTGGTCGGCGGCCTTGTAAATTGCCAATTCCAACAGCGGAATCAGGGTCTCGGCCCCTTCGAGCGAAAAGCTCTTGGCATCCTGCCATTTTTTCAGAATAAATTCTTCAAAAACGACCGCGTCACTCAGTCTTTTGTAAATCCGTCGCTGTTCTTCACGCGTCAGTTCGATGCGGTTTTCGGTCGCTTCCATTCGTCGCTGAAGCCACTCACGCACCGGCAAGTCGTCGATATGCATGAATTGCACACCGATCGAACGACAATATGTATTCCGTAACCAGATGACGATTTCACCAAGTGTCCGCAGGTTGGGACCACTCGACGCCATCGTCGAGAACTGCCGCTCCATATCGGCAGCCGAAAAGCCGCAGTTGGCCGGTTCGAGTTCGGGAACTTTGGGGCGGGGCTGACCGAGCGGGTCAATATCCGCAGCATAGTGTCCCATCACGCGGTAATTGCGGATCAGGCGGTCGACGCGCTCCTGCAGGATTGCGTAATCCAGCTCCATCGGGCTGACAACCGAACCATTCCCCATCTTCGGGGCACGGAACAGGTCCACCTCATCCCCATATTTGGCTTGAGTTTCAGCAATCTGCTGAAAGTACTCGCGCCATTCGGGAGAGACGGATTCCGGCGATTCCTGAAACTGTAGATACTGGGATTCCAGGTATGACAGATTAGAACTGTCGACCGAGCCCAGTTGACCTTGATCGGTTGGGGAGCCGTCGGACGCCGACTCCATCACCTCCACCTCACGCACCGTACGTGAGGGCAGCACCATGTTGGAAGGACTCATCGTGTTTGTTTGCTTTTGATCCCGGTCCTGGCATCAACGCTGTCGGGGCATAGGTGGGCATCAAACCTGCCCCGCAGGCAACATTCTATACCGGTTCCATCCCGGTCAATCGTTCAGGCCATCAAATTCATCGGCGTTTCGGGCGTGCAGACCGTGGACTGCACCCTGCATTTTCCGCAATCTTCCCGAATTCCTCAAAATCGATTCGCCCGACCCCCGCGAATTTAGCAGACCTTGCCAAGAATGAGGAGCGCGAAGAATCGAAATTCTTTTCTCCGTTCAAGAGTTTCTTCAGTTTGGAACCAGCGATCGTGAGTTCTCTGCCAAAACCTGCCGTTTTCGCCGAAGCGGTCACCGACTGACGGGGCCTGTTGTCGAAGACCGCTGTTTGTCGGCATGGCACCTGACAGAACCTTGCAAGCTATGAAGATTCTGCCGCTGGGAACCAACGCGCGATGAAAATGGGGGTCCCGGCATGACCGCATTTTCAAAGGCTTTTTGCTGCTACCAGCGACTGTCGCAAAATCTTCGACGCAAGTGGTTCCTCCCATTCGTTGTAAAGTTGAACGCATTTGATTCCAGCCACGACAATTGTGGTAACAAGTAAAAGTTCTCTCATCATCCGCCTCCTTTTTGGGGCGGGGATAGTCGTAGTTTCGGTATTCCGAATCTACTGATCGCCGCTAAAGAATCCGAGATATTTCGGAAAGCCGAACAATTCGTCCCCCGCGCCTCCACAGGCCAACAATCCGACTCGGCAGCGAGGCACGAGACTTCGCAACACATTTGGAGAAAAATGTTTAAGTGCACTCGAGCCCATTGACAGGACTGCTGAATCTCGTCTGGACCAGATTCCGGATTCCGTATCTAATCCCGGCTCAACCTGACCTGGAAGGATCGGCTTCGTGGAAAGCTTGGCTCGACTGGTTCCCTTCGTCTGGCAACAACGCGGGCGACTTTGTGTTTCCTTTACCCTGGCGGCGCTGATCGCCGTCCTTTGGGCCGGCGCGCTTCTACTGGTTTTCCCTGCGGTCGAGGTTCTCCTTGCGGGGAGATCCATGCCCGAATACATCGCCTCAAAACTGGCTACGGCACAAGCCACCGTTCAAAAGCAATCCGAGCGTCGCGAGAAGATCGAGTCTCTACTGGTAAAGCTTCGGACCAGCGGCACACCCGAAGAAATCTTCCGTGCAGAGAAGGATTGTCGAGACTGCATCAGCGATCTTAACGAAGGTCTTCGACAGGAGTGGCGGTTCCAATGGCTTCAATCAAACCTGGTACCTCGCCTCAACCCTGATCGTTTCACACTGCTCGCACAACTCATGTCCCTGCTGTTAATCCTGACGGCGGTGAAGTGCTGCCTGAGCTACATCCAGGAAACACTGGTTTGTGCTTCTGTGGAACGTACGATGCAGTCGTTGCGTGAACGACTTTTTCGCGCGACACTCAAGCTGGATCACCAGACACTGGCGCTGGAAACGACCCCGACATTGATGTCGCGATTTACGTTCGACTTGCAGCAGTTATCCAACGGCTTGACGTTACTTGGCAGCAAGGCGGTCATCGAGCCATTAAAGGCGATCGTTTGTGTGGCGTGTGCATTTGGCGTCAATTGGCGACTGACAGCGTTGTCATTTGCGTGTGCACCGCTGGCCATCGTTTTGTTCGGGCAACTGGGAAAACGGCTGAAGCGAGCCAGTCGGCGCCAGATGGAGAGCATGTCTCGCGTCTATCGCGCGTTGCTTGAACCACTCCAATCATTCACGACTGTGCTGGCGTATCGGAATGAGCGATTGCATCGCAGGCGATTGGCTCGCGAGAATCGTGACTACTTCGACAAGGCAATGAAGATCGTGCGGATCGACGCACTTTCCAGTCCCTCGATCGAATTCCTGGCGATGATTGGTGTGTTTGTGGGATCGCTTCCCGGTGCTTACCTCGTCTTGCGTGGCCAGACATCCATCTGGGGTGTCCAACTTTCCGAATACCAGATGGGACCCGCTGAACTCGCAGTACTGTACACAATGCTGGCAGGTATCCTTGACCCGGCACGAAGAATTGCCAGCATTTACTCTAAAGTGAAGAAGTCGGCCACGGCGTGTGATCGAGTGTTCGGATGGATGGACAGGAACTCGCTCGTTACATGCCAGCCTGAACCCGTTCCTATGCCGCGTCATCATCAGTCGATTGAATTCGACCGCGTTTCCTTTCGCTATGCCGTGACTGGTGACGATGCGCAAAACTCCATCGCTCTGAATGACGTCTCTCTGAAAGTTCCATTCGGGGCGACGGTTGCAATTGTCGGCGGGAACGGATCTGGAAAGTCGACGTTGGCGAACCTGCTTCCACGGTTGTACGACACCCATGCGGGGTGCGTTCGGATCGACGGTGTCGATGTTGCACAGGCGGACCCACGAGAGCTTCGTCGACAAATCGCTGTCGTCACCCAGGATACCCAGTTGTTCGATATGTCGATCGAGGACAATATTCGTTATGGCCATCCTGGCGCATCGCCAGATGAGATCGAAGAAGCGGCCAGGCGTGCGCACGTTTTAAGTTTTGTGCAGCAGTTGCCTGACGGCGTGAAGACGAGTGTCGGAGACCGCGGGCATCGGCTATCGGGGGGACAGCGACAGCGGGTTGCCTTAGCCAGAGCCATTGTGCGAGACCCCGCGATCCTGATTCTCGATGAAGCAACTTCGGCTGTCGATGTACAGAGCGAACAACTGATTTTTGAATCACTGGCGGACCTGGCTCGAGGCCGCACGACATTCATAGTCACTCATGCCATGACACCAGTTCTGCTGGAACAGGTGACTCACGTGCTGGTGATGGAGCAGGGGCGGGCCATCGCCTTCGGCCCACATAGCGCTGTGCTGGCCACCTGTCCTGCGTACCAGCGACTTTACGATGCTCAAGTCCGGCGCAGAGCCGCCTGAGAGAATAAGTTGGAACAAGTTGGGGTCGGGCCTACGATATTTCGATTCTGGCCGGACAACGTTTCTGTTCTACGACTCAGTTTATCCCGGCCAAAAGGGCTAATCTCACGATTTACCGGCGCACTTTTTTCTTTCATTAGGCCCCGAAATGGAGGATGCATTGACGTGTTGCAAAAATCACATGCCGCAGCCCGCAGACCCAGGATTCAGAAAATACATGGTCATTCTTGAATCGCTTCGGGCCATTAAGTAGAGTTATTTCGGTGAGAAAAGCTCCATAGTGTCTGTCAATTCGATGCAATACGATGGCAATGGCGTTTCATTCCGCTCAGGCACGAGTCTTGTCGGTTCTATTTCTATTTGCTCCGATCAACACCGGCTTATTTGCCTGTGAAGCCGACTTCGCGAGTGAATTAGATTCGTTTCGGAGACTTGCAATCACTGGTAGAGAGACCGTTGAAATTGTGTCAAGAATTTCCGAGCAACTCTGCGACGATTTCCCTGACGCGGCGACGAAGGCAGAAGTGCTATACACGTTGTCGCTCATTCATGCGCGAAGTGGCCACAAGTTCCCAACCAAATCACATGGGGCGATCACCAGCGCGTTGGAATGCCCGCAACCACGAGAGCGTCAATTGTTGCTGACGGTCTATCTTGGCGACTCTGCCTCACTACTTCCCGATTCCGCCATCTTGCGGCGTCGCAATGCTGCAACCGCCTGCCGGGATGGCATACGACTTTGCATCAATTTGGGCGATGCGCCACTCACAGCGCTGCTTGGTCAGCCCGATATGACGGTGCAAAAATTCAGAGAGATATTTGAGCGACAACTCGCATGGACCTACCATGATCACGATTCAGACCTCAACGAGTTACGTGAACTACTCAAAGAATTCGACATTGCCGTTGTCGATCGAGTTGTTGCAGCGGCGGAAGCATCGAAACCAAAGCGTTTCGCGATAGAGGAGAGTCCTTCGCCTGTCTCCAAGGCCGTTTCATGGAAAATTCGACTTTCCGCAAACCTACTCTTGATTGCTGTTACAGCGATTGTCTTACTTATGCGAGCAAAAGGAAAAGTATGAAGACTTTGACCCAATTCGCGATGTGTCTCACGTTGATGCTCGGGGTATTGTCACAGCAATCGCTCGCCCAGGGATACTCGGTAGGAGATGCCCCATCGCTGGGCGACTTGCAGGTTTCAGCCATTTCGCCGGGCGGTACCACGACCGGTACGAATGTCGGAGTCGGGTCCTTTGTCACCGTGTACGTCGACACTGGCTCATGGTCAGATTCAGATATCCAGACCGGGTCGACGCAAACCCCGGTTGCTGACAGTATGGGACAAGTCACGTGGTCTATCGACACGCCGGAAATTGTGCTTTTTCCGTCCACAGGGACATCATTCAGTTTCCAGGCCCCGCCGTCGCTGGACGGATCCACGATCACTGTGACCGCAACCATTTATGACTCTCGCACAAAGGGCAACGATGATGCGATCAGCCGCTCATTGACGTTGAAAATCTTATCAGTGAAGATCCTTGAAGTTGTCAATGACGGCTACTTCGGGCCGCCACCTGCGACGCGGTTTGTCGGAAGCACCGTTAATCTTCGAGCAATGCCCGACCCAGCGGGCGCGGTTTTTTCCACCCCGCCACAATGGCGGTTCACAGCCGTTCCCACAGGCTCATTGTACGAAATGTATCAATCGGCATCGTCAGTCTATACCACCGGCGAAACCGCGTCATTCGCTCCTGACGTATCACGTTCCTACACGGTCTCTGCAACATCGGGTAACACGAAATCCATCACGATCAACGTAAAGACTGTTGGAATTCTTCGGATCGACGACTCTGCTGATACCTCCGCAATTTCGCCGTTCGAAAAGAATATCCTCCGGCCAGTGCAATTGAAGATCATCGCCGATCCAGAATACTTCTCGTTTCCCTCCATGCAGCCATCTTGGACCGTGACTTTCACCGACCCCGATAGTGGGCCGACGCAAGTGGCCAGCGGAAACGGGCCGTTTGTCGAATTCACACCGCAAAATGAAGGGGACTACGAAGTCATTGCCCAGGTTGCAGGAAACGATATTCAGGGAAACGCAGTCGCCCAGGCGCAAGTAAAGGCCGTTGACGGATGGACTGCGGATAATTCTCCAAACCCCCTAACGTTGACTTTCATTTCACCAAAAGACGGTGCAAAAATCACAAAGGGTGATACTGTCACTCTTATGATGAGGGTTTTCGATAAGGATACGCTGACTCGGA
>JBAWWJ010000042.1:0-41546 GCA_037146815.1 Planctomycetota bacterium | reverse complement strand
AAGCTGTTTTGAATAATGTGCAATCAGAGTGATACACTACACTAGCGTCCGGTTTCGGCGAACCGAGTCCGGGCGTGATGATCGGAACCGGACGCTAGCGCGTACCGGCTGATGGCTTTTGATTCCAATAGTCTTGGGGCTACTCAACCGTCTTATCTTCCGAGAATCGACGCATCACGCAAGTGGCCCAGGTTGTCGTCTTCGGACTACGCGGGAGGCAAACCTGCTGCCTGCATTCGTTCACGTTGACCGTGCCTGTACTATTGAATCGCCGGTTGGGAGGGAAATCGTCGTAATCAAGGATTTGCTGGATCTGAGCGATAACCCGCAGAGACATTCCAACGAAGCCCAACGAAGAGAGCGTGTTGACACGACCTCATGACGAAAGCAGAATCAGGCTGATGCAGGACTTCCTTACTATAGGGTTCGTGAAACATGACTCTGCAAGAAATTCGCGCAACTGCATTGCAATTGGACGACAATGATCGCGAGTTACTTGCCGTCGAGCTACTTGAAAGCCTGACAACGGCTGCGTCACAATCTGAAATTGATGACGAGTGGAAGATCGAGATTCTCAGCCGCTCCGCGAGTCATCGAGATGATGAGTCCAATCCGATCGATGCAAACGAATCGCTTCAACGGATTCGTGATCGAATTCAGCGTGGGAATCCGCAGTGACCGTCCGTATTCGCCCGGAGGCAGAGCAGGAACTCTAGGAAGCGGCGACATGATATGAACGACGCGAGGTAGGACTCGGCCGAAGATTCCCCAAATAACCTCCCCGAACACGCGGCATCTTCACGGGGCAGAGACATCCGTAGAGTCAGTCTAAGGTGATTTCCTTTCACGATTGTGGTTGAGCGACTTGAGTCATATGAGCTTATTCTCGCGGTCGCACACGCCAGGCTATTGACGAAATCGCAATTAAGTCAGACATTCCCCCTCAACCGCTGCCAGATTTTGACGAATTCATGCAGATATCGCAAAACTTGCATTTTCCACCTGCCAATAAACAAACTGTATTATCACGGAACGTGGCCACGAAATCTATCGATTTTCGTCGCTTGGCGGCAGCGGTTGTTTTGTATTCTTACTGAATCGTGCCATCAGTGCTTCGCGGAGTAATTCCGTCGGTGTCGGGGCCTTTAAATCATTCGCTGATCTGGCCAGTTCCGCCGGGACGAATTCCAGGAACGCAATGCACATTTCATCCACGGTGTTTTCGCCCCAACGGACATTTTTCGGGGGACGATTCGGGTTGGATGGGTTGTCGGCCGAGTTATCGAAGTGAGCGACAAGATCGAGGCGTGTTCCCTTGGGCAGGTGCATCGGTTCGCGAATCTGATAACTCTCCTGCCAGTTGAAATCCCAGCGTCGGAGTTTGATCATGGTTTTTGTCGAACCGTCGGGCAGCGTCGCGATGACTGTCATGTCTTTTCCCAGCAAATGCATGTGCGGGGTAATCGTTAACGCCAGTACATCGCGTGGCAGTGTCAGCGAAACTTTGACTTCTGCGTTACTGTCGTTGGCGGGGATCCGCATCCCTGACAAGGGGCCGCCGAACGGCATGATCGGAAGGACACGAACGGCACGTGTCACCGGCGTCTTGTTAAAGTAGAGTCCGACTTCCGTCTGATCCCGCTCGGGCTTTCCTGACGGGTGATAGTGTACTTGCACGACGAGTTTTGCTTTCGAAGGGAGTACCTTCGCCACCCCATCCGGCAATTGACGCGGCAGGTTTCCAGGAGCCCAGCCTCCGAGACCTCCGGCTGGCAGAAATCCTGGAAATCCAGCGGACGTTGAATATCCCGGACCTGGATCGCTGGCATCGAGTTGTCGACTTCGGTTCCCGGTATCCAGAAACACAATCACGTGATGAACAACGCGGCTGTTACCCGGGCGCACTTCCACCGATTGAACAAACTGATCGGTATCGAAGTCGGTGGGGATCACGAAGCAGCGATAAATGTCCTTACCGTCAGCCGGGACATCATACGCTTCTTCAGGCTGCACAATCAGATCCGGGGTCCCAAAGGCCCAGTCGTCCGAAAACTGACGCGGAGCAGGCAGCTTGCTGCGGTCTCCTTCAGGAGATCCTGCTTCCACCCACTGGCGTATCAGTTCAATCGCATCGTCGGGCATCACGCGTCGATTATGGAAATCGCCCGCTTCGTCGTCAGGCAGCCACGGCGGCATCTGACGATTCGCTGTAAATTCGCGAATGTCATCTGCCCAGAGTGCTGCCTGCTCATACGTCTGAAGAGAGAATGGTCCGATCCCTCCTGGGCGATGGCAGTTTTCGCAGTGAACCTGCAGCAGCGGAGCGACATGCTCAGAGTAGGTCACAGCCGATCCTGACGCCTTTTGTTTCAAGGCAGGGCGTGCAATCGGGCATCCGGTCACTTTAGTGGTTTCAACCGAGACTGGTTTTCCGTCGAGAACTTCCTGCAACGCAATCAGCAAGTCCTGACGTTGGATGTCGCCGGCCGCCCCGCCTCGCTTTGCATAGCGATCATCAATGCGACCGCGATACCGAATCTTGCCGAGGTCGTCGATGATCAGGGCTTCCGGGCAATGTGTTGCCTTCAATTCATCCGCAACGATTGCCCCTGCGTCTTTCAAGACGGGAAATGAGATTGCGAACTCTTTTTTATGGGAGGCCATATCGCGCAGGCTGCAACCTTCGTTCGAATTGATGCCAACGACATTGACCCCTTTGGGCTGATAGTCAGACGCGAGTCGATTGATCGTCGTGAGGTACCCATTGGAGATCGGGCACTCGGTCGACAAGATGACAAGCACGGTTCCCTTCGCGCCTCGTAAATCTTGAATAGACATCGGACCGCTGCCCGCCGATGGAAGCTGCCGACTCAAGACCGTGGCCGTCTCGGGCGTTTCAGTGTTGCCGGCGGAAGATTCCGTTGGCATCGGCACGCGATCCTCACTTTGGCCCCTGGACTGGAAGATGAACCCCACGACGACGCCGAGGACGAGTCCCGTGGTCAAACACGTGATTCTTATGCGATGGAGCAGTGACATCTGTTTGTTCCTGTTTGGTCGGCGACAAGCGTCGATCATATGGAGGGCACGTTTCGAACGTTATTCCCGACTGCTCGGGAACGCCGCATGTATTTCCGACTCAGTCTTTGACAATTCTCTGCCGTCCTTCGGGGCGGTACCAGTTGTCCGGCAACTGCGATTGAGAGATGAAGTCAAATTGAATTCGCTCCAGTCCGTTCGGTTCAACAGGATCGCAGAGCAGTACCATCTTGACGATTGTGCCTGTCTCGCGTTCCGCGTGGATTTCGATTTCTCTAGGCAACCACAGGGGAAGTCCGTTGAGCGGGCGGACCACGGCACGCAAGTGCTGACAGGCCGCGACAGGCGTCAATGATCCGCGGTCTGGAACCTCGTCTGAAAGAAGAGTGACGCGGTAGGCGTCGGCCAGTCGCTCAAGAACGGTCGTCAGTTGCAGGAACGGGGCGTCGTGTTCTCGTCCGTGCAGGAACCGTTGCTGCATCACCAAAGCTCCCGAACCCGAAAGCACCGGACCGACGGCGGGCTTGAACCAGGCGCCAGTGCGATCACGTCCAAACCAGATATCTCCAGGTCTCAGTACCGCCGGTGCCCTGACGGCAAATGCTTCCCCACCCCGTACGAACAACTGCGCTTCGACGTGGCGACTATTCGTTTCATTGGTGTCTGAGGAGAATAACGTGGCGAGGTACTCGCGGTCGCGTGGTACAGATGCCGCTTCGCGAATTCGCTCAATCGCCGCGAATGCCTGTCGCTGCGGGTCGCGCGATTGCAGCCAGACTCCCAGACTGAGAACCAGTACGGCTGCAGTCACCCAGGCAACGCTTTGACGCCACTTCGATCGAATTCGTACGGTCATTTCAATCGGCGGCGCCGCTGTCGAGACAGCCCCGCTGTCCAAATGGCGGACTGAAGCCATCGCACGCTGAATCTGTGCTTCGCAAACCATTTTCTCCGGTCGAAAGGCAGTCTCCAACAGTCCCTGAATCCAAAGCAGATCACCAATCCGTCGTTTCTGGCTTGAAGTGATCTGTTTCATTGAATCCGACTTGCCATTATCGAGCCAGTCGGAAACCGCTCGATCAGCAAGTTCTTCATCTGGGCGTTCTTGCTCGTCAGTCATGGTGTCACCTCCGCAAGAGCCAGTTTTCGCTGCAAACATTCGAGTAATCGCACGCGAGCACGTTGCAATCGCTTCTTCAATGTTTCCAGATTGATTCCCAATTGTTCTGCTACGGATGTTGACGTGTCATCGGTGGCATTGAGCCGAGTTTCGATGGCAGCACGATACGGTTCTGGCAGCGAACGAACGCATTCCCGCAGGGCTTCAAGTTTTTCCGGCAACGTGTCCCCGCGTCCGTTACGCGAGAGCAATTCACAACGGGCATCAAGATGTTCCAGCAGTTCCGTGTCGCAGAGTGGCAAAATGCGTCGATTTTGGCGCAAAGCGGAAAGGACCACATTGCCCGTGATCCCGCGCAGCCAGGGCCCAAACGGGCGTGAACGGTCGTAATCGGGCAAACGACGCCAGGCGACGAGTAGAGTCTCCTGAAAGACATCGTCAGCGACGGACTGGTTTCGAACGACGGAGCGGATAAACACCATCAAAAGATCCGCATGGTCGCGGATCAGGATTTCAAATACATCATGGGCGTCCATCGTCGATTCCCGTCGCCAGAAATTTGTGACACTTGCGAAGCGTGTCACCTGAGGAATGTTGTCGCAGAAGAGGAGTTTAGGGACAGGAATTCGAATCGGGCAGCAAGTTTCCGTCGTTTTTTCCAAACCATTTGCCGCAAAGTCGCATATCCACTTCCGTTAGGGTGCCTTACACGTTTGCATGTCTGCCGCGTGACCGTCAAACTGTCGGGCCATGTTGTAACGACAATTCGGGGCTCATGGTGGGAACCCGTTGAGGTTGCAGCTCGGTGTAAGGATTTTTGGTGATGCCGGGGCTGTTGTTGGTAGAACGCGATGCGGCCAGGCGGGATGCGCTGCTGTTCGTCCTGGACGAGGCCGGGATTCCTGCTTCATCGTGCACCGATCATCTCCAAGTGATCAATATCGCTGCCACGACGACGGTGCCACTGGTACTCGTCGGCGATGACGACCTATCGTTGCTCGACGAACTGCCACGACGTCCTGACGGAAATCTATCGATCCCGGTGATTGTGCTGGTCAATCCCGTCAATGCGGCGGGGATTCTCGGCAGCCTTTCGGTCGGAGTGCGCGCCATTGTTTCTCGAGACCGCCCGGCCAGTGAAATTGTTTCGCGGATTCAGTCGCTTTTGACTTCAACCGAGCCTGCGGCAATCGATCCCTATCGTGTGACGATCAGCGGCGACGGATCGCCCTTGGAGCGAACGTATCGTCAACAGGACCTCGTCGAGGCCCTGGAATCGGCATGCGATGAAATCGCGAGGCTTCAGCAGCGGTACGACGACGAATTGTCGCAGCGCCGTAAAGTTGAACTGGCGTTGATGGAATCGGAAGCGTTCTATCAATCACTGGTCGAGACCCTGCCGCTGGCGATGCTGCGCAAGGACCTTCAGGGCCGATTTACGTTTGCCAACCGTCTGCTGTGTGAAGCACTGCGTCGGACTCCCGATGAAATTGTCGGCCGAACGGATTACGACTTTTTCCCGCGTGAGCTTGCCGAGAAGTACCGGGCTGACGACCGCATGGTGTTGGAAGCAGAACGCGACCTGGAAGTCACGGAAGAGTTTCAAACTCCGACGGGGGAGCGGCGATACACGCATGTCGTCAAGACGCCGGTTTACGATGCCAGCGGGAATCTGGTGGGAATTCAGGGCATTTTCTCGGACGTTACCGAGAAGAAGCGAGCGGAAATCGAGCTCGAACACACGCGAGCCCGGTTACAGGCGGTACTGGACGCGGCAACGCAGGTTTCCATTATCGCCACAGATGTTGATGGCTTAATTGATGTGTTCAATGCGGGTGCCGAGCGGATGCTGGGGTTTACGGCCGAAGAGATGGTCGGATTACGAACCCCCGAGATCATTCATCTGGAAAGTGAAGTGATCGCCCGCGGACGTGAATTGAGTCGCGAATTCGATCGGCCGATCGAAGGGTTTCGAGTTTTTGTGGAAAACGCGATCCTTGGTCAACCCGATCACCGGGAATGGACCTATGTCCGGAAGGATGGCAGTCGGTTACCCGTCAGTCTTGTTGTGACGGCACGCTGTGATCGCGACGGAAATGTCATCGGATTTCTGGGTATCGCCACAGATATTTCGGCCCGAAAACGTGCGGAAGCGGATATCCTCAAGGCCAAAGAGGCGGCGGAAGCTGCGAACCGGGCCAAGAGTGATTTTCTCGCGAACATGAGCCATGAAATTCGGACTCCGATGAATGCGATCATCGGGATGACGGAACTGGTTCTTGACACCGAATTGAGCCTGACGCAGCGCGAATATCTCGCCATGGTCCACGAATCAGGCGAATCTCTGTTAGCCGTGATCAATGACATCCTCGATTTCTCGAAGATCGAAGCGGGCAAGTTGAATCTGGAGCGATTGCCATTCAACATCCGTGAAGTTCTCGGCGACACATTGAAGTCACTTTCACTGCGAGCGCATCGGAAGCGGCTGGAACTGGTCTGCCATATCGAGCCCGACGTGCCGTTTGCTATTGAAGGTGACCCACATCGACTGCGACAAATGGTGATCAACCTCGTTGGCAATGCCATCAAATTCACTGAGGTGGGCGAGGTGATTCTGGATGTCGCCGTCGACCGCATGGAAGCGAACGGGCCGATGCTTCACTTCCGCGTGTCGGATACGGGAGTCGGAATACCTCAGGAGAAGATGGATACAATCTTTGAAGCCTTCGAACAGGCGGATACATCAACGACGCGGCGTTACGGTGGAACGGGACTCGGACTGGCTATCGTCTCGCGGTTGGTTGACCTGATGGACGGAAACATCTGGGTCGAAAGTGAAGTCGGACGGGGGAGCGAATTCCACTTTACCGCCAGATTCGGGAATGCGAGCGCGGAACTGATCCCTTCCATTTCAGAGATCCATCCTCCGGTTTTGCGGGGGCTGCGTGTGTTGATTGTGGACGACAACGCCACCAGCCGCCGAATTCTGATGGAGATGTTAACCAACTGGGGGATGCAGCCGCAGGCGGTTTCCACCGTAGCTGCGGGTCTCGCGGAACTGGAGCGAACACATGCGCTGGGGACACCGTATGCGTTGATCCTGACAGACTCGAATATGCCAGATGAGGATGGATTTGAACTGGCGCGCCAGATTCAGAATCGTCGAGGCCTGTGCGGCTCGCTGATCATGATGCTGACTTCGGCCGATCGAAACGACGATCAGACGCGGTGCCAGGAACTGAGCATTTCGGCGTATCTGATCAAGCCGGTGAAGCAGTCGGAATTGTTAGATGCAATCGTCCAGGCGGTCGGTACAACGACACAGTTAGCGGGTTCGGCTGTGTCGCCATCTGCTCCCTCTCGAACAGCGGAAAAGTCCAAGTCGATTCTGCTCGCCGAAGACAGCCTGATCAATCAGAAGCTCGCAATTGGTCTTCTGGAGCGATGGGGCCATCGCGTCACGGTTGCCAATAACGGGGTCGAGGCAGTCAGCCTCTCAGAAAGTGGAACATTCGATCTGATCCTGATGGATGTCCAGATGCCCGAACTCGACGGCCTTGATGCGACCCGTTCTATTCGCCTTCGGGAGCAACAGTCGGGTGGACACCTCCCGATTATCGCGATGACGGCACACGCAATGAAGGGGGACCGCGAATTGTGTCTGGCGGCGGGGATGGATGGGTACCTCATGAAACCAATTCGAGCCGAGCAGTTATTCCGTCAAATCGAAGATCTCGCCGGGGGAATTTCAGCCACTGTGCGGCAGCCGGAAGCATCTGCAGCTCTTACACCGGTGGCCGACGAGCAGACTTCGCTGGTCGACTGGAATGTAGCAATCAAAGCCGTTAACAAGGATCAGGAGCTTTTGAAGCAAGTCGTGGATGCGTTTTTGTCAGAAGGTCCGCAACTGCTGGAAACGATGCGGGTTTCGTTCACAGAGGCCGATGCGAAGCGATTTCAGCGAGCGGCGCATACTTTGAAGAGCGCGCTCCGCACATTTGGTGTCGCGAGCGCGGATCCGGTAGAAGAACTGGAGCTTGCCGCAAAGGAAAACTTCGGAAGAATCGATGAATCAACCGTCTCGAATGTGATCAGGCAGGTTCAGCCCGTCTTTCAAGAAATGGTGCACCACTTGCGGTCGATCCGTCCAAATGGGACGATCTGAAACTTCGACGGTGCCGTATGCGCCGGCCGTGGTTTCAAGCACATGATGAAATTCAACCAAGAGGAATGTCATGCCGACAATTCTCGTTGTCGATGACTCCGCAACAGACCGATTGCTCGCAGGCGGACTGTTGTCAGAAAACGGCGACTTTGACGTCGAATACGCAGTCAATGGCAGCGATGCGATTGTCAAAATCGAATTGCATGTTCCCGACCTGATCGTCACCGATATGGACATGCCAGAAATCAACGGACTGGAACTGGTGGGTGTGGTCCGGAAAGCCTACCCCGTTGTTCCCGTCGTGCTGATGACAGCCCGTGGCAGTGAAGAACTCGCGTTGAAGGCGCTGAGGGCTGGAGCGGCGAGTTATGTTCCAAAACGTCAACTTAATCCGGAACTTTTGGAGACTGTCATCCAAGTCTATTCAGCGGCACGTGAAGATCGTGGTCGAATTCGATTGATGCGCCGCATGTCCGAACAGGAAGTGCACTTTACGATTGAAAACGACCATGAACTCATCGCCTCTCTGGTTCAATATCTGAAGGATGGTGCAGCAGGAATGGGCATCTGCGACGAGGGAGATCGAGTCCGAACCGGGGTCGCCCTGCAGGAGGCGTTAACAAACGCCTGCCTGCATGGAAATCTCGAAGTGGATTCCGCGTTGCGCGAAGTCGATCATCGCCAATACTATGATCTGGCCCGCCAGCGCATGACCGAAGCACCGTATGCTCAGCGACGCATTCACGTGATTGCCCGATATAATCAGAACAGTACCGAGTTCTGTATTCGTGACGAAGGGCCAGGATTCAATCGCTCATCGTTACCGGATCCGACCGATCCGACGAATATTGAACGTCCGTGTGGACGAGGTTTGCTGCTGATGCAGACGTTTATGGATGAAGTCAAATACAACGCGACGGGAAACGAGGTCACGATGATCAAGCGTCGCCGTGTTCGCACTCAAGGGTCTGAACGATGAATCCGAGTAAAGTTTTTCTCGCTTCCACGATTGGGGACGTGCTGGTTGTCGAATTGGTTGGCGTTGTCAGCAGCCTGGCAGACGACAGCATCAATCGAGAACTCGATTCGGTACGTACTCGACTGCGGAGCGGTGGTCAGGCCAAGGTCGTGATCGACCTCGGACAGGTTGCATATTTCGGTTCCAGCATGCTGGAGGCGATCCGTGCGATCTGGAACGAATTGACACCGCACAATGGCCGCCTGGTCCTTTGTAACGCCTCGGAAGTCGGGCGGGAAATCATCCAGATTTCCAAGTTCGACCACCTCTGGCCACTCGTGGAATCACGCGCCGACGCATTGAAGTTGATGCAGGCATGAATCGGGGGCGTACGCGATGCGACGACTTGGCTCTGCACTCATCGTTCTGCTGAGCTGCTCACGTCTGATCGCATCTGATGTTAATGAAGCGCGCCGCATCCCGAAGCTTGCCGCAACTCCGGCAAATACCTGGGTCAGACTTCATGATCAGGCGCCAACGGATGAGGTTCGGTTTCGGCGACAGGAACACGGCGGAAGCTGCTTCGATTCCAGGCGGGGTCGGATCATCCTGTTTGGTTCGAACACGCACGGTAAGGACTGGACGAACAGTCCTTTAATCTTCGATGTTGTCGAAAATCGCTGGTCACGGTTGTACCCGGATGACGAGCGTACCACCTATCGTGCAAATGATGAGGGTCTTCCCGTTGCTGGCCAGCAGGGCGACCATCCCTGGGCCATGCATACGTTTGGTTCTGTCGTCTACGATCCCGTGCGCGATGAGATGGTGGTCTGCTGCAACGATCCGCACATGGTTCCCGGCCGATTCACCGACGCGTTAAAAGGTGTCTGGGAGACGGTCAAACGGCATCCAACCTGGGTCTTCCGATTGAGCGACGATCGCTGGGAACCGCTTCCATGTCCCGCAGTTCACTTCTTCCCATATGCCGCCACATGGGACAGTGATCGCAATATCATCGTCGGATACGGTAACGCGTGTGGGAATTGAAAGGATCGCCGCGTCACTGGAGCAAGGTCTTTGACAAAGCGTTGTGTGGCTGGCACAACAACGTCGTCTATGACATTCGCCAGAAGGCATTCGTCGTATTTGGCAGCAACGAGAATTCCAACGATGTCATTCTGTATCGCCCAGAATCAGGCGAGCATCGCAAACTGCCGACCGTCGGGCAACGCCCTCCCAAAGACCAGCACAATCCGATGTGCTACGAACCCAACATCGGTCGCACCCTCGTTCTGGTGGATCACATTCGCAACAGCGAGACGCCGACCGCAGGAAGTACGGAGTCCTGGCTCTTCGATCTGGCCACAGACAGTTGGCAGCATCTGCCGTCAGCCACGTTACCGTTCGTTTGTGGCATGAATTACAATTGCCACTACGATCCGGTCAGCCATGCCTGCCTGCTGGTTGCCGATGTACCGACACCACAGGGAAAAATCGTGACCGTATTTGCGATACGTCTCTCGGTGGACTGAAAACGGCGCACGGAAAATCGTTGATCTTAAACCCCATCATGGTCAACAAGGGAGGGCGAGGCGGCTTTGCCTAACGGGACGAAAAACCGCGTTCCCGTTGGGCAGACGAGATTCCCGTTGGGCAAGGCTTAAATTGCTGGCCGGACTGGCGCGGTTGACTCTCATTCGGACTGCTCTTCTTTATTCTTGACGTCACACGGCAAGAAGCAGGCGCAACACATCACGAGAACTCCACTCATGCAAACGAGTTCCGCATATCTCTGTAGGAACGAGAGTATGTGGTCTATCGGGAGGTCGAGGTACTTCGAAGCGAAGTAACAGTCCCCAGCTAACGTAAACGGCGAAAGAGCGATCATCACCCCGACGCACCAGAGCACCAGTGCGGGATTGGATCGCAGAACTCGTCTGGCTGAATCTAACATCTACCAACCTTCGGAAACGAACCAACCCCAGAATATCGCCGGGGTCGTTCGGTTTCGATCCCAAACTCACGCGGCAGTGGCAACCAGTAATCGCTCCCGCGACAATTGCCGAAAACCGTCCCGTTGGGCAAGATCACTTCCCGTTGGGCAAAACGCTCCCGTTAGGCAAAGCCGGGCGAGGCTCCCGCCGAGCCGCGATCGACGATTGGCGTCCAACTCAAAATCCGGTTCGGCAGGAGCCTCACCGCCTCCCCCTCCCGTCATAGGTGATATTTGATCCCTATTCAGGATAAGTACGTACCTCGCTGTGCTCCTGCGTCGAATTCGTTCGCCAATTGCTCGGCGACTTCTTTCGTGATGACGCCCGCTTCGACCTGGGTTCGCAACTGCTTTCGGTATGATTCCAGCAACTGCGGCTGATCGTATCTGGCGAACTGCAGCATGTCGCTAATGCGACTTCCCGCGATGATTTTCGTCACGTGATACCGGCCGTCGTTATCAATCACGACCTGCGCTTCATTCGGGTTTCCAAAGAGATTGTGATGGCTTCCCATCACTTCCTGATAGGCCCCCGTCAAAAAGATGCCGAGGTAATAGTCCTGGCCATCTTTCCAGTCGTGCAGTTCCAATGTCTCGCGGACGTCTTTCAGATCGATGAAGCGGTCAATCTTTCCGTCGCTGTCGCAGGTGACGTCCACCAGCGTGGCGAAGTCCTGCGGTTTTTCGTCAAGGCGATGAATCGGGACGACGGGAAACAATTGTTTGATCGCCCAACTGTCCGGAGCTGAACGAAAGAGCGAGAAATTGCAGAGATACTTCTGAGCCAGGATCTTTTTCAGGTTCTCGAATTCTTCGTCCGGAAAACTCTCCTCTTGGGACTCATCGAGTGCTCGTGCGCAGACTTCCCAGAAGAGAACTTCCCCCTTGGCGCGGTCCTCCAGACTGATCAATCCCAGATTGAATTGCGTATGCAGTTCGTCTTTGTGTTCCAGTGCGTCGTGATAGTACTCGGCGTAATTCTTGCCGTTGATCGTGTCGCACAGTTCTTTCAGTTCGGTGATGACCTGAGGGTCGTCAGCATCGATCGTCACCTCGGGCTGGTCCTGGGCAAAAGTTTCGATTTCATCCCGGATCGAGGTGATGAAGACGGTGTGGTAGGCGGTCATGAAGCGACCGCTTTCTGTCACGATATGCGGATGCGGTACGTTTTCTTCGTCGCAAACACCCTGGATGACGTAGACAACGCCATTGGCGAATTCCTGCACGGTGTAATTGACACTCGATTCAAACCGCGTCTGCGATCCGTCGTAGTCCACACCCAGGCCACCGCCGATGTCAAAGAATTCGATGGGGCAACCGAGTTGTCGAAGTCGGCTGTAGACCCGTGCCCCTTCTTTCATCGCATTCTTCACTCGTTTAATATCGGTAATCTGTGATCCGATATGGAAGTGAAGCAATTTTAGCTGACCATCGAGTTTTGCGTCCTTCAGAATCCGCACGGATTCGAGCAATTCTGAAGTCGTCAGGCCAAACTTTGCCGCATCGCCCCCTGATGACGCCCACTTGCCGGAACCGCGTGAATAGAGCTTTGCGCGAAGCCCGATCCATGGTGCGATCCCGTGCTTCTGGGCCAGCTTTACAACCGTCTTCAACTCGTTCAGCTTTTCGACAACAATGGTCACTCGCTTACCGGCCCGGACGGCAAGCATTGCTGTTTCGATGAAAGCTTCGTCCTTGAATCCATTGCACAGCATCAGTGAATCGGGAGACTGTTCCTGAGCGACCGCGGCATACAATTCGGCCTTCGACCCACATTCCAGGCCAACTCGATATCGGGCGCTTTCCTTCAGGAATTCTTCAACCACTTCGCGGCGCGGGTTCACTTTCATCGGGTAGACAGGATAGTGCAGCCCCTGGTATCCATATTCCTGGATCGCTGACTGGTAGGCACCGACGAGTTTCCGGAGTTGACCAGCCAGAAGTTGAGGAAACCGTATCAGCAGCGGCAGTTGCAGCTTACGCTCGGAGAGCAGGTTGTCGACGAGATCTTTAAGATCGACGAATCGCGGGTCGTCGCGCTGCGGGCGGACAATAATGTGTCCCTTGGAGTTGATATCAAAATATCCTGATGACCAGTTCTCGACTCCGTAGACCTGCTGGATGTATTGAAGTGTCTCATCATTCATGAATGTCTGCGCTCCGTGCGTGGTCAACTCGGCTGGTAATTTGGCGAGGAATTGTAATCATTGGAAAATGAGTTGCGGCAATCAACCGCGAAAGGCAATTCTTCGGTGCATTCTGGCAGGGGCCGATGCATACTGGCGAGGATTTGACGCTCAGACAAGAATACCGATGACCGTTCGTTCCTGAATTGAGACTCTCCGTGGCTGCACAAGAGACTTCGACCCTTTCTGATCGTGTTCAGGCCTTGCGTATCCCACCATCTGGAAAAGGGGCCTCGGGTGGTTCCGGCCTGCCGTGGTTCATTTGTCTGCTGCTGTCCGGGGCAATTGCATACCTGCTGTTCGTCGGGAATCCATTTCAGACCAAGGTTGATCCCGACGAGGAAGAGACTTCCAAACCGGCTGCTGCGAAAACAACCGCGACTCCTGCCGCCGACTCGTCAGGAACAACTCCCGCCACTCCCGCAGGCGAGATTGCTCTGGAATCCAAGGGATACATTATTCCCGAGCAGCAGATCCTCGTCAGCCCCCAGGTCAGCGGTCGCGTGATCGAATTGAATTTCGATGCGGGTCAACGTGTCGATAAGGACTTCGTCCTCGCGGTTTTGGACAACACCGAATACCTCGCCGAATACGATCGCGTCAGCGCTTCTCTGGATTCCGCGAAGCAGAATGTCGCTGAGATGGAAGAGGGAAATCGGCCTGATGAAAAGGCGCAGTCCAAAGCAGAACTGGGCGAGGCTGAAACGAATCTCGCTCAGGCCCTGCGAGATTTCCAGCGGAAGAAAGAACTGCTGGAGAAGAAGATCATTTCAAAAGAAGACTTTGAAGCTGCAGAATCGCAATATCTGGCATTGGTCAAGCGAGTCGATCGGTTGGCGGCGAGTAGTCGCCTGATGGATGAGGGAGTTCGCACCGAACGGAAGCGAATGGCGAAAGCTCAAGCCAATCAGGTGGAAGCAGAACTGCGTCGAGCCAAATGGCGACTGGATAACTGCATCATTACCGCACCGATCAGTGGAACGATTCTCAAGAAGAATGCGGAGTTGGGAAATCTGGTTAACCCAGTCGCGTTCAATGGCTCGTTCAGTCTGTGCGACATCGCCGACCTTTCGAAACTGGAAGTGGACCTGAGCATTCAGGAACGGGACATATCGCGAGTCTTCAAAGGACAGAAATGCAAAGTGCGGGCAGAAGCATTTCCCAAACGCGTGTATGATGGCGTCGTATCACGACTGATGCCGATCGCCGATCGAGCTAAAGGGGCGTTGCCGGTTCGCGTGCGACTGACCGTTCCCAGTGACGAAGAAGGGGTCTACCTGAAGCCTGAAATGGGTGCGATTGTCACCTTCTACAATTCCGAAGCTGCACCCGATGCCAAGGTGAATGAAAATCCGCCGATCAAAGCATTGGATCTGTCAAAACCAAATGAGGCTGATTCCGGGGAGAAGTAATTCTCGCTTGGTCCCGTCCCTCCTCATAATTGCTGACAATCTGTCGATCAAATACAAAATTCATCGTCCAGGAATTCTCGATGCCTAACCCTGTTTGTGTTGATGTTCGCGACGTCCATAAGTCATTCAAGCGAGGAATCGAGACTGTTGACGTGTTGAACGGTCTGAATCTGCAGGTCGCGGAGAATGAATTTGTCAGTTTGATGGGGCCGTCAGGCTCTGGAAAGACGACACTCCTCAATCTGATTGCCGGGCTGGATCGTCCAACGTCGGGCGAAGTAATCGTTCAGGGCGAACGAGTTTCGTCGATGACCGAGACGCAACTCGCCGCATGGAGAACGCGGAGCGTTGGCTTTGTGTTCCAGTTCTACAACCTGCTGTCTGTCCTGACAGCCTATCGCAATGTCGAATTGCCACTGCTGTTGCTCCCTTTGTCTGCAAGTGAACGCAAGAAGCAAGTGATGACGGCGATGGACATCGTCGGTTTGACGGATCGTGTCAATCATCGCCCCGGCCAGTTATCCGGTGGGCAACAGCAACGCGTTGGTATTGCGCGCGCGATCGTGACAGATCCAGCTCTTCTGGTGGCGGACGAACCGACCGGGGCACTGGACGCCAAGTCCGCCGACGACATTCTCGATCTGCTTGGCGAATTGCGCAAGTCACTCAAGAAGACCATCATCATCGTGACGCACGATCCACGCGCCGCAGCTCGTGCCGATCGTGAAATTCATCTGGACAAGGGACAACTGGTCGACGCCCGCTGATGGCGATGTCATGACAAATGACTGAGCATCGCCAGATTTAAGCCTGACTATCCCCCTGGAATTCGTTCCCATGAAACTCTTGTTTCTGATTTTCGAAAACATCCGCCGTAATCTGATTCGAACGACCCTGACCGGATTAGGGACGATGATGATGGTGCTGGTGGTGACGCTCGTCTTCACCGTCTTGTCGGCACTCGATCGAGCGACGACAGAGAAGCAGACGAATCTGAAAGCGATCGTCACCGAGAAGTGGCAGATTCCCAGCATGATGCCCTATTCATACGCGAAGGCTCTCAGCGATGGAGGAGCGAATCCGGACGATCCCGAAGCAACTCGACCCGAAGATTCGATGTCATGGGGATTTTTTGTCGGTTCGACGGAAGAAAACCCTGCCAAGCGAAGTTTCGAAAACCTCTTTTTCGCATTCATCATGGAGCCGGAAAAAGCTCGCACAATGCTGGATGAAGTCGACATGCTGTCGGACGAAGAGGCCGCTCCATTGCTGGCCGCGATCCAGAAAATGAAGGATGTTCCAAACGGAGTGATTGTCGGGCAGGAACGACTTGAAAAGATGAAGAAGCGGGTTGGTGACCGGATCACGGTATTTGGTCGAAACTATCGCGACATGGATCTGGAACTGGAGATCGTCGGTACTTTTCCCAAAGAACCTGCTCGCTACGCCGACAGTTCCGTGATCAGCCGTGATTACTTCAATCGGCAGTTGGATGCCTATCAACGCACCCACAACAACAAGCCACACCCTATGGCCGAAAAGACCCTGGGGCTGGTCTGGTTGCGGCTGAAGAATCGCAAGGCGTTCAACAAGGTCTCGGAACAGATCCTGACGTCACCGTCGTTTACTAGTCCGTCGGTCAAGATCGAAACCTCGTCAACAGGGATTGGTGGGTTTCTGGAAGCCTGGCGCGATGTCATCTGGGGTATGAGAACATTGATGGCCCCTGCCTGCATGCTGGTCCTTTCGCTGGTGATTTCCAACGCGATCAGCATCAGTGTTCGCGAACGGCAGATGGAATTCGCCGTCATGAAGGTATTAGGCTTTCGGCCAGGTCAAATTGAAATGATCGTCCTGGCAGAAGCGTTGATTATCGGAGTTTCGTTCGGCTTTTTAAGTGCGGCGATGACCTACGGTGTCGTCAATGGGTATATGGGCGGACTTCCGTTTCGAATCGCGTTCTTCCCGAAGTTCTCTGTTCCCACCGACGCACTGTGGTGGGGTCCTGCGATGGGGGCATTGACCGCATTGGCGGGAAGCTATGGTCCGGCTCGCAGTGCCCGTCACGTCAAAGTTTCAGATGTGTTTGCGCGAGTCACATGATCTGGCGGATGCGAAATTCCGGTTGATATTCGATCGACATTGCCATTGCTTTCGTTAATGTCCTCTTGTCAGAAAATCAGCGATGCAACTCTCTTTTCCAATCGCCGCCGCCCCTTGGCACCTGTCGACAGATTCCCCAATCCTGCTGGGAGTGTTTGGAGGAACGGCCCTGATGCTGCTGTTCCTGATTCTGATCGGCAAGGTTCCATTAAGCTATAACCTGCTGAATCTGAGTGCCCGCTGGAACACGACGATGATGACAGCAGGGGCATTCACACTGGTCGTAGGACTGCAAACATTTCTGCTGGCATTCGTGAACGGGATGTATGCCATGACCGACGCCACAGGTCAGCCTGGTAACATTCTGATCCTGTCCGAGGGATCGACGGACGAAACGTTCAGTAATCTCGGGTTTGCCGATGCCACCGATCTGGAAACGCAGGAAGGTGTCTTGAAGGTTGATGGAAAAGCACTCGTCAGTCGTGAAACGTATTTAAACATCGTGCAGCCAGTCCTTGATGCTCCGAAAGGTCGACCTTCGCGCCGGTTCCTGCAGGTACGTGGTGTCGATGATCCGCAGATGTCCGCGACAGTCCACGGAATGAAACTGGTTGCTGGGGGAGAATGGTTCACGGATGCTGGCGTGCGTGAGATCAATAAAGAGGGCGAAACCGCAATCGAAGTCGTTCTGGGAGACGGCATTGCTCGAGACCTTGGAGCCGATCGCAAGCCTGACTCGCTGGCAACCGCAAAAAGCCGAAAGCGTCTGGATGTGGGAGACACCTTCGATGTGGGTGGTCGAAAATGGTTCGTCACGGGAATCATGGAGTCGACCGGGTCACTCTACGATTCGGAAATCTGGACCAAGCAGTCACAGATCGGGGCGTTGTTTGGAAAGCCGACCTACACGACATTCGCCCTGCGAGCCGACCCCAACTACCGCAAAGACCAGCGAGAATCCTTTCTCGAAAACAAGCGAAAGAAGGCACAAGAGACTTACGACAAAGCATTGGCAGATCGAGTTGTCGATCCCAAGCTGCCAAAGCCGACGCTGGAAATCATCAAGACCCCGACGAGTGACGATGCCTGGGGCGCAGAATTGTTGCGAGACTTTTTTGCGAACGAGTACACCAGGGCGAGGTTGAGTCCACAGGTCGAAACCACGTTTTTCTCCGCGATGACAGCCACGAACCAGCAGTTCCTGTACGGGACACTGGTCTTGTGCGTCATTATGTCGCTCGGGGGAGTATTCGGCGTGATGAACACGATGTTTGCTGCGATCAGTCAGAGGACTCGAGATATCGGAGTTCTGCGGTTGCTCGGCTACAAACGATGGCAGATCCTGGTGTCGTTCATGTTTGAATCGGTCATGCTGGCCATTATCGGCGGCCTCGTCGGTTGTGCCGTGGGAATGCTGTTCGATGGCTGGACTGCCAACAGCGTGGTCTCTGGCGGCGCGGGTGGCGGCAAATTCATTTCGCTGCGAATGACCGTCGATTTCAGTACGCTCGCCCTGGGAATGCTGCTGTCGGTCGTCATGGGCTTCATCGGTGGCTTGATCCCATCGTTGTACGCGATGCGATTAACCGCACTGGAAGCACTGCGATGACGTTGAATGCATGGCTAGTGTGTCGTCCAGACTAAATTCGGGGGGGACGACGGACTTCCAGTCCGTCGCTAAAGGTCAGCGCCGACGGACTGGAAGTCCGTCGTACGATGTCAGATCAACCCACAAATTAAGTCTGGACGACGCACTAGTCCACACATCCTAGAACGACTTGAAAACTACGCATCGCGAAACAGCAGCGGCACCAGTTCGCAACCGCGATCCAGGCAGACCGTCGATTCCACGGCCGTGATTTCGTCGTACGTGGTTAACTGGTCTGGAACGATTCCAGTTCCACACATTGTGAACGGAACATATCCGTGGCTGTGCGTTTTCGTCCTGAGGAAAGTCGGATGATCGGGGCAGACGAGCAAGCGGTATTCGCCCTGTGATTTCAGATACTCGTGCAACGGTCCGACAATATGCCGGTCGATTTCTTCCAGGGCCTTGACCTTGGCGGCGGCGTTTCCTTCGTGTGAGGCTTCGTCGGTCGCTTCAACATGGACAACGATGAAGTCGGTCTGACCCTGCTTCAGCACTTCGATGGCTGCACGACCTTTTGCAGCATAATCGGTATCGAGATAGCCGGTCGCCCCCGCGACTTCCACGACGTTCCAGCCGAGTAGACGTCCCATTCCTCGCAGCAAATCAACAGCGGTGATGACCGCACCCCGTTTGCCGAATCGTTCCTGGAACGATTTGAAGGAAGGTCGTTGCCCCTGACCCCAAAGCCATGTCTGCGTGGCCGTATGAGTCCCCGCAGCGGTTCGAGCCTGGTTTGCTTCAGACCCGGCGATTACTGGTTTGCTGCGTTCCATCAGGTCTCGAAGCAGTTCGCTTCCAGGACCACTTGGCAGGTGCGGTGCGATCGGTTGATCGGTGATATCGTGCGGCGGAACGGTATGCGTCTGAGGACCAAACGGAGCCGGGATATTGCGGGCTCGATAGACCAGCAAATTGCGATAGCTGACCCCCGCATAGAACTTCCAGTGTTCATCACCGCACTGGTCACGCTGCAGTAGTTCGATCAACGATCGAGCCAGATCGTTCGGAATCTGTTCTGCTGTGAAGCTGGCCATCCGGCCGTCCTCCACGGTGACCAGATTACAGCGGATCGCCCAATCGAGTGGTCCGAGTTCGATACCTTGAGCGGCCGCTTCAATCGGAGCTCGCCCGGTGTGATATTCGAGCGGATCATAGCCGAACAGACTCATTGTCCCGACGTCGCTACCTGAGGGCATCGATGCGGGAACATGGTCCGCTCGACCAACGATCCCAGAGCGGGCGACTTCATCCATGAAAGGGATGTGAGCCGCCTGCAACGGGGTTCGGCCACCCAATACAGGTTGTGTTTCGTCCGCGACACCATCCGGAATTACGAGTGCAAATTTCATGGCGCTGGAATTACCCGTCCTCAGCATTCAATCAACAGACGAAACGCATCGCTCAGCATCCCCGCCAGCTTCACCGTAAAGCGAGCCGCATCCGCTCCATTGATGACGCGATGGTCGTAAGACAGTGACAACGGCAGCATCAGGCGTTCTGAAATTTCGCCGTCAATCAGTTGCAGTTGCTTCTGACTGCGGGACATCCCCAGGATGGCGACTTCAGGATAGTTCACGATCGGAGTGAATGCGGTTCCGCCCACGCCACCCAGATTGGTGATCGTGAAGGTTCCCCCCTGCATTTCGCTGACTTGCAGCTTCCGGTCGCGAGCCTTGCCAGCGAGTTCGGTCAGTTCTGCCGCAATCTGCATGACAGACTTCTGGTCGACATTGCGAATGACTGGTACGACCAGGCCGTTCGGAGTGTCGACTGCGACACCAATGTTGTAATAGCGTTTGAGCACAACTTCCGTGCGAGCGGTGTCATAGCTGGAGTTGAACTGCGGAAACTCTTTCAGGCAGGCGACAGCGGCCTTCATGGCGAGTGCCGTCATCGTCACCTTGGGCGAACCCTTTGGTGCCGTTTCGACGAATCGTTTGCGAGCTGCTTCTGTTTCGGTGATGTCCGCCAAGTCATGTTGAGTGACGTGCGGGATAATCTGCCAGGCGAGACTGAGGTTATTCGCCGAAACCTTCTGCAGTTTTGAAAACGCCTGACGATCAACTTGGCCATATTGTGAGAAATCTGGCAGTGGCGGTTCGACCACGCGGCCTCCGCCACCACTTCCGGCTGCGGCGCGAGCCACGTCTTCCAGAGTGATTCGTCCACCGGTTCCTGTTCCAGGGACATTGGCGAGATTCAGGCCGAGTTCCCGAGCAAGTCGGCGTGTGGCTGGACCGGCGGGCAGTGGCAGGTCGCGTCCACCACTCGCGGGGAGCGGAGACTTCGGAACAACAGGAGCCGTGGCGACAGCGGGTGCCGCAGCCATGGGTGCTGCGACGGCTGCTGTCGCACCCGCTTTTGTTCCGCCATTCTTGCTTGCGACTGCGGTGCCACTCGGTTCAATCGACAGGAGCGGCTGTCCGGGCTTGATCGTCTGCCCTTTCTTCACCAAGACCTGTGTCACAGTCCCGGCATGAGGGCATTGCACTGGCAGGACTGCCTTATCAGTTTCGATTTCCATCACAACTTGGTTAGCTTCGATCGTGTCCCCAATGGCGACCATGATCGCAGCCACGTCTCCGCTCTTAACACCATCGCCGAGGTTATCAGCTTTGAATTCAATCGCCATTCGTCGGTCTTTCGAAATATCAGTGATTCGATGATTTCATGCAGGAGCGGGATCTGAGGTCCCTCTAACATCAGCCGGGTGATCAACGGTCATTAAGCGAAGGCGGGATCAACCTTTTCGGAATCGAGTCCCAGTTCTTTCATCGCCTGTGGCAACTTCTTTGCGTCGAATCGACCTTCTTTGGCGAGGGCCGTCAACGTTGCGAAGGCAACGCATTCGGCGTCGATTTCGAAGTGCCGACGCAGGTTTTCGCGAGTTTCGCTACGACCAAAACCGTCGGTTCCGCAGACAACATACTGAGCTGGAACATACGGGCGAATCTGTTCGGCCACCAATTGAACGTTGTCGCTCGACGAGATGAACGGCCCCTTCAATCCACTGAGCGCCTGTTCGATATAACTGACGCGCGGCTTCTGCTCAGGATGCAGCCGGTTCCATCGCGTGACGGACTGGGCTTCCCGCTTCAATTCGTTGTAGCTGGTGACACTCCAGACATCCGCTTCGATACCGTACTTGTCGGCCAGAAGTTTCTGGGCGCGAATGACTTCGTTGAGGATCGGACCACTTCCCAGCAACTGCGGACGAGTCGAACGCTTCTTGGCAGGAACCGTCGGATCGAGAGGATACATCCCCTTGATGATTCCATCCTGTACGCCGGCAGGCATGCTCGGCATCACGTAGTTTTCATTGTAGACCGACAGGTAGTAGAAGATGTCTTCACCTTCGGCATACATCCTACGCAAGCCGTCGTGGATGATAAGGCAGAGTTCGTAACCATAGGCCGGGTCGTAGGCAACCAGATTTGGAACGGTTCCCGCCATCAACTGGCTGTGACCATCTTCGTGTTGCAGCCCCTCGCCGTTGAGCGTCGTGCGGCCGGAAGTTCCCCCGCAGAGAAACCCCTTGCAGCGGGAATCGCCCGCCAGCCAGATCAGATCCCCAACGCGTTGGAATCCGAACATTGAATAATAAATGTAGAACGGAATCATGTGCATACCGACGTTGGCGTAAGCCGTTCCGGCTGCGACAAACGACGACATGGCACCCGCTTCATCGATCCCCTCCATCAGGATCTGACCCGTCACAGATTCCGTGTACGATCCAGAGGCACCTGCGTCGACTGGCGTGTAAAGCTGCCCCTTGCTGGAATAGATACCGAACAGCGAAAACAGAGCTTGCATTCCGAATGTTTGAGCTTCGTCGGGAATGATCGGAACTATCCGCTTTCCGATATTTTTGTCGCCAATCAGTGCCTTGATCGTTTCCGAGAGCACTGTGGTTGTCGATCGATCACGTGTCGATGTCGCAGCTTTTTCGATCAAGTGCTCGACCGAAGGGATAATCAACTTCTCGGTCGTTGGCACGCGTGCTGGCAGATATCCACCGAGTTTCTTCCGATGCTCGTGCAGATACTTCATTTCGGGACTGTCGGCGGGCGGTCGATAGAAGACCGCAGCCTTGGCCTGCTCATCGGTCAACGGAAGTTCGAAACGATCGCGCACCATCAGCAGCGACTTCTCGTTCAAGCCTTTCGTCTGGTGAGCAGTATTTCGCCCTTCCGCTTCGGGCCCAAGTCCGAAACCTTTCACGGTGTGCGCCAGTACGACAGTCGGTGCCCCCTTGTGCTCCGTCGCGGCTTTGAATGCGGCGTAGACCTTGATCGGGTCGTGACCACCACGTCGCAGATGTTCGATCTGGCTGTCGCTGAGATGTTCCACCAGTTTCAGCAGATCAGGATGGCGACCGAAGAAGTCCTTGCGGACAAAATCGCCTGTTTCGACGCTGTACTTCTGGAACTGGCCATCGACCACTTCCCCCAGGGTCTTCACCAGGATCCCGGTCTCATCCTTTTCAAACAGCGGATCCCAGTCGCTTCCCCAGACCAGCTTGATGACGTTCCAGCCTGCTCCACGGAAGATCCCTTCCAGTTCCTGGATGATCTTGCCGTTGCCACGCACGGGGCCGTCGAGTCGCTGCAGGTTGCAGTTCACGACCCAAGTCAAATTATCGAGATGTTCACGCGACGCCATCGAAATCGCACCCAGCGATTCCGGTTCGTCAATTTCACCGTCGCCGAGGAACGCCCAGACACGTGTCTTGGAGGTGTCGAGCAGATTGCGATGCAGCATGTAGCGCAGGAACCGTGCCTGATAGATCGAGCAAATCGGGCCCAGTCCCATGGAGACCGTCGGAAACTGCCAGAAATCAGGCATCAGCCACGGATGGGGATACGATGAAAGTCCGGTTCCTCGTGGTAATTCCCGGCGGAACTTGACCAGCGTCTCTTCCGTCAGACGACCTTCCACAAATGCTCGGGAATACATCCCAGGTGACGAGTGTCCCTGAAAATAGACCATGTCGCCGGTGTGATCCGCCGTACGCGCATGGAAAAAGTGATTGAATCCGGTTTCGACCAGTGTTGCCGATGACGCAAACGTGGCGATATGACCGCCGACGTTGGTTTCCCGGTAAGCTCGAACCACCATCGCCATGGCGTTCCAGCGAATGACACTGCGCAGCTTACGTTCGATCGCTCGGTCACCGGGAAACTCAGGCTCGGCCTCGACCGGGATCGTATTGGAATAGGGGGTCGTCAGTGACGGGACGACGGGAACTCCCTGCGCCTGTGCCCGGGAATAAAGGCGGGTTAACAGCTGACTCAACGCGGCCGGACCGTGACGATGCAGGATATCATCGACAGATTCCAGCCACTCATCGACCTCGGTGGGATCGAGAACGACTACGGGAACGTCGGAAACTTCATCACCCGTCACAGCGGCCGCAGCCGCAGGAGCGGCTGCAGGACGACTGGCGGATGGGGCTTGTAAAACGGTCGCCATCGGTTGGTCAGCCTTGAGCAAAAACGTAATGTGACAAACGAGATCAAGTCGAAAGCAGTGCACTATTTCCCGTCGAAAATGGGACTGGCCGGTCAACCGACCACTCATTCAACACAGAAAATATCCGCACCCCTCCGTACCGGCATGTTAGCACGGAAGTCCGACGCTGCACAGACTGCCCTCGAAGGACAGCAATCAGCGGCAGAGATTATGACACACAGGGCCTCTCATCGCCATAGACGATGATGCAACGGGTGGTTTTTCAAGATGTCGGCCCCTCGCTGATGCATCTGCAACCACGAATGTGTTCAAGCTGTAACGGTTGTAACGAGGGAAAAACAACGCGCAATCTGCGCGGGGCTCCCGACCCTGCCGAAATGGCCGACCGAAGGATTCCGGTCTTTATCGATTCATACTGGCAAACCGCAAATTCGCCATCCTGATCGGAGCTCGCCCGGTGCATTATAGCGCCGGGTTTGCGCCTGATGAGAATTTAAGAATGAAATCTTCGCCCGGAAGTGGAATTGGAAGAATTTGAGACCTGCAGTCATGCGTTTCGGCGGGGTCGGGAGACCCGCACCGATCATGGGTGGTGGGCCCAGCGCCGAATTAAGCCGAATTTGGGTCAGGAGCCCCTCGTCGAACCCGTTCGTGGCCAAATGGCATACAAAACCGAGGCTGCGCCCAATTCGGACACAAACCAGACGATTCGCAGTAATCCTGCCGCGACAATCGCTTTTTCGGTGCCAATCAGTGGCTGGTCCTTGAGTGTTTCGATCAGCACCCATTCCCGCACCCCCAGTCCGCCTGGGGCAATCAGGACCACAAATCCCAGAAACGTCGATCCCGCAACGCTAGCCAGCCAGACGGGGAACAGGCTGACATCGATCGGCGAATCTGAAATGGACTGCAAGACACACCCCAGGCTCAGTGCATGACAGATCCACCCCAGTGACGTGATGATCACTCCCTGACTTACGAGGCGACCCGAGATACTCGTCGGGACATCTGCTTCGGTCGTCCGAGGGACCGCTTTTCGGCCAACTTTCGTAAACAACCAGGCACTGAATGGCGTGCTGGCAAATGTTGCAATCGCTACAGCGATCGGAACCAGAAACGGCTGTTGACGCAGGAAGTGACAGGCGGTCGGCAGTTTTTCCCAGAGCGATTCCGGGATCACTGTGGGAGCAAGGGCGATGGCGATCGCGGCTCCGGCTGACATGGAAACAAGCGTTTCGTACGCCGCTGTCAGGCCCGCCAGGACTGGTTTTGCGCCGTAGTCTTTCAGCAATGCACCGCGAATGACCAGGACCAGTGCCTTGCCCGGAACATATTTTCCCATGTGACCGACAAAATAGGCTCGAATCGTGGCATACAAGCCTGGTGCTTGATGCATTCGTATCAGCAGAGCCCGCCAGAACCAGACGGATGGCAGCCATCCGACGAGATAAAAGAGCGAGGAAGGGACCAGCCACCTGACATCAACATGCAACTCAATCGCGGGACTGGATTGCCACAAGCCCACAGCTCGATGTCCGACGAAATAGAGCATCAGGAAGAATAGAGACCATTTCGCCCATGGCCACCAGCGCGATGCCGTTGATCCGGTTTTCAGTACTGAATCATCCGTCATCTAATTCCCGTCTCGCAAAATTTTACGATACACAACGTAGTCATCGCCTCGTTGGACGACGACGATCATCAACATCTGATTCTGCTGCCACGAATCGAAAATCGGAAGATCTTCAAATTGTGCTCCACCCGCCGGCCCGACCTGAGACGTCAGGCAAAACAACCCGTGTGGCGTAGCAACGGAGTTCTGATACAGCCATCGAAGCATCGACGGCTGGTTCCGAACGTCTTGTGGTAATTCCTGTTGAAACATCTGCTCTTCATAATCAAACGTACTGTAAGGATCGCCTGAATTGTGAGAGTATTGAGTGAAAACGGAGTCTTTCCAGTCAGGCGACAACTGATAAGAAAAAGCTCCTGCTGGACCAATCCAGCAGACGGCACAACTGCGCCCAAGCTGTTGTTGAACGCGAGCCAGTATCCGTTGTTTTGCGGCCTGATCGTTCAGAGTAGACCGGATGCTTTCTCCTTCCATGATCTGAGCCCAATTGAGCGGAGATTGTTCGGAAGGGCCTGGCAAGTAGAACAGTCGATTCAGTTGAGGAGTCCATTTCGAAAGTGGCTGGCTCGCTGTGTAGTCCGTCGGAATGCGGCCAGTGAGTGTTTCACGGGTCCGATTTCCGTCCATTGGAGCCATACGTCCTGGACGTACGCCTGGACGGAATTGGCCGGACGGATCGACTTCGTTTGTAATCGTCGCACCCGTTTTCAGTGCCGAGAAGATTCCCTTGCGGACGTCGGTTGACACGGTTCGAGTTGACGCAAGGAACAGCAATTCAAATCGATTGACTCGAACGGTGGATCCATCATCCCCGAGATCATGGATGACCAATCCTCGTCGTGCTTCTGCCGTCGACATGTAAGAATTTGTCAGACTCACGGTCAACCAGGTGACCAGAATCGTTGCGATCGGAAACGTCACCCAGGTGTATTTCCGGGCTCGCAGTCGCCCGAGCACGAAATAATCAACAGGGCCGATCACAACCACAAACGCGGTCAGAATCACAACCAGCACCCAGAGCGGTACCATGCGAACACCGGCTGGTTTCAGACAATCGAGCAGTTCGCGCGTACTTGCCGGAAACTTCATCTCGAGCCGACGTCTTGATTCAAAGTTGATATCGTTCTGGTAGACGATAGGCCTGCCCACCATCAATTCAGCGGGTGAGGAGATTTTTCGATTGCGGATCAGGTTTGCCTGATCCGCATGAATTCGAAATAAAAATGAGGCAGCTTCTCTCCAGTCAGTAGTCTCGTCTGCCTCCACCTCTTCTTCGTCAACCCGCATCACAATCCGCCCGAGACTGTTTCGCATTCGAATCAGCCGTTCGTCGTTTCGGATCGTACCCGGGACAAGTCGGCCATCTGCTCCTGATGTGATCACGACATCTGGCGTTGATTTCGCCAGCTCACGTAGAAAGTCGAGATGATAGGGTTCGAGGATTCCCGTCGGTTCGACGTACAGGCTTCCCCCCGCACGAATCCAGGTCGCCATCGCTTCCAATTGAGGCTTCTTCAAGGCACGGAATTCGTCCTGAAACAGGACTACCATTTCATAGGCACAATAAGCCAGCGGTTCCTGTGGCAGGTCTGCAGGCTCCAGAGATGCCTGGACCGTCTTGGTCGAATCGTCCAGACCCGAAATCAGATTCTCAAACGATAGTCGACGGATAATTCGATCACGCTCGACGGATCGTCGCTGGGCGATTCGGGACATCGGCACCAGAACCATGAATGTTCGAGACCGACTCAGGGCAACTCGTAGAATATGCCGTCCAAGATCCTGAGTGAATTTCTTGCCGATGAATTTAATATCAACAGTCAGTTGATCGACCGGGTTCTGATCATTTGCAGGGGGCAGCATGACGCGAATCCGCTGTTGCGGACCACTCAAGGCCATCTCTTCCGTCACCAGCGTTGAAAGGAGTTCTGGATCATTTTTCAGCCGGAATTCAAAATGACCTTCCAGCAATCCCGTCCCACGGACTTTCACGTCCCACCACGATGGAATCGGCCGACCGACCTGAATCGGTGGCTGCATATTGGACTGTTCGATTTCCAGCGGCCTGTCCGCCGCTGCTGCCAGGCTCGTCATCAGAAAGACGAACCCAAGTGCGTAGACCTGCCATCGGCAACAGCACGTTACCCGTTCATTGTTGGATCTGCCGGCACTGCAAACATTCATCCCGGGACACCTGCAGGTTTCTTCTGGAAGAACCACCATTCCACAACCAACAGCGCCAGTCCAGCGAAGGCAAACCAACCCCAGAGTGGCTGATCCCCTTTCACTTCGGCTTCACCCGCCGTGACAGTCACGTTTTCGGGAAAGATCAACTTTTCGACACTCACGAGTGACGTTTCCTGCGACGAAACCAGACTTGCCCCGATCCGTTCTGTTTCGGGCGAATTGATCTCGTACTGGCCGACAAAAGGAGCATTCATCCCCATCAGATATCCGTGCTTGTCACTCGTCCCTGTCTCTGCATAACCGTGTGGTCCGGATACGTGATATTCCTTTTCAGATTCCAGCTTGCGAGCGGGGATTTCACCGGTCGGAATCGCCTTGGCATCCAGAAGGTGTGCGCGTGAGAAAGCGATCTGAGTCACGTTTTGAACGAGAATTGGAAAGCCGACACGAAAGACCAGCGAAGAACGGTCAGGATGAAAAAGCATGCAAAGATCCAGTCGTCCGTCGCCGGGGCGTTCCAGGATCAATGGACCTGTTCGCGACTCTGCCAGGATCTCATAACCTGCCGCTTCAAAATCGCGTTCCGAAATCCCTTTTGCCAGTTTTGGCTGGTCACCAATCTGAACGTCGAGAAGTTGGACATGCTGCAACAATGGTGATGTCCGTTGCCAATCGACAATCTCTGCCAATCCTGACTCAAGTTCAACCAGCGCCGCAAGATCGTCCGGAATAAATCCGACATTCAAATTGACTCGCGATTCGGGCCCCGTTGCAATGGGTCCCTCGGCGAACTTCAAATCGACGGCAGGTGGAGTCGCATCACTCCCTGGATAAATGTTCAGGCCGGGAACAATTGCCAACGCGTTCCGGAAACTCGTCATTTCTTCTGGACAATAAACTTCCAGTTGTCGTGGACGAGGTAAACTCAGATAGGCGACGTTATCCACGTCGAGGGCATCAAAACCGTCGGGTTTCAATCTCAATTCCAGCATCGCTGCCGTGTCGGTCGAAATCTTGAACATCAGGCGTTCGCCCGTTGGCTGATCAGCCTTCTTGTCTCCCTCACCCTCCACCACCGCTTTCTCTGGATTGATGCGAGGGCCTTCAATCGAGATCAACTCCGATTTGATCACTTGACCATTCTGACGAAGCTCATATTCCGCTTGAACCTTTGTCCCTGGAGCCCCTTCGATCCTCGCAAAGACTTCCCATCCGGTCCGCGAACGGCGTGCGTTAAAGTCCACGATGCCAACATTGGCACCACCCGGCTTAAGCTTCTGGAAGTTCAGTTTGAACGGGAGTTCAAACTCGATGTCCTGCGGAACATTGCCATCCGACATCAGGATTGCCGATTCAATGGAATTTCCTCGCGACAAGGCTTGAGTCAGCCGGAAGCCGTCGACGAGGCGACTGGGAACATGACTCGGCTCCAATCGGGCCAGTGTTTCCCGCAGCAAACGCTTGTTATTCGTGAAGTCGGTCAGCCGGCGTGCAGACGAATTGACCGAGATCAGGCAGATCTGCTGATCCGGCAGCAAGTCGTCGATCAGGCGACCAATCTTTTCCTTCGCTTCCACCAACCGGGATCGACCACCCGGGGCATCGAGAGCGGCCATGCTGGCGGAAGTGTCAATCATCACAGGAAGGTTCTGCACATGTCTGGCATTGCTGTACAGATAGGGCTGCATCGCACCGATCACCAGGGCACACAGCAAAAGAATCTGCAACAGGAGCAATAGATTCCGGCGGAACTTCTGGAATGGAGAATTGACACGCTGATCGGTGATGACCTGACGCCAGAGCGCCAGTGACGGAATCTCCACTCGTGGTCGGCGAAGCTTCAGAAAATAGAAGATCACCAGTGGAATCAATAACAGAAACCACCAGGCATTAATCAGTGCCGAGAATCCGGGAAGAGTCATTGCACCCATCCCTTTCGCTTCAGCACGTCAAATAGAATTTCTTCCAGCGGTTGCGATGAATCGAGACAGATGAAACGGCCGCTTCGCTGGCGACACAACGTGGAAAGATGTTCCTGCAATCCATTCAAATGTTCGTGGTAGAAGCCGAGCAGGTCGCCGACTGACGAGACGTCCAGAGTGTGTCCTGTCTCCGCATCGACAAACCTCAGGTCGCCTGTCAGGTCGGGATTGAGTTCAATCCCACTGAGCAATTGAATGGCAAATACCTCAAGCCCGGCACTGAAGAGCATGTTCATGGGCCGTTCCAGAGCACCGAACGTCAGAAAGTCCGAAAGCAGAACGGCGATGCCTCGCCCCCGATGCTGAATCAGGACGGATTCAACCGCCTTTTCGATCGGGAAATCGCCACCGGGGGGAATCTCTTCCAGGAATTTGAAGATCCGCTTCATACTGATCCGGCCGGTACACGGAGCGAGAATCAAAGGAGTCTGTGTCGCATGTTGACACGCAAAGACACTGACCTTCTCGATGTTCATCAGGCCCATCACCGCGAAGCAGGCCGCCAACTGACGGGCGCGTGTGAACTTGTCGCCAAACTGCATCGACGCTGAGGCATCAACCAGAATCACCACGTGCATCTCTTCTTCGTGGCGATACTGCTTCACATACGGACGATTCAGCCGCGAAAAGATGTTCCAGTCGACGTAGCGCATGTCATCGCCAGCCACGTAGTCGCGGTAGTCATTGAATTCTGTACTGGTCCCACCCTTGCCTGCCAGATGTTCACCGCGACTTCGATTCGTGCGTCGACGCATCGGCAGCATCCGCATCCGCTCGGCACGGGCCAGTGTCGCGTTCTCCATCAGTGACGTGAATTGAGTGGTATTGTCCATGACGACTACTTTTCCTGTCGTGACTGACGTGCCACTTCCGCACGCAGGCAGGCGGTCAGACCGATTCTGTATCCCACGAACAGCCCCACGATCGACATCAGAATCAGACCCGCCAGGCAGCCCATTGTTGCACGATCAAAAACCTTGCCGACATAGAATCCGACAAAGACTCCCGGCATCGAAAATACAGCAGCCCCCAGAACCCCCGCGAGTATTCCTACAAATCGCAAGTCGCCGGGGGAATAAACATCCTGCGCAACCACGTTCACCGCGCACTTGTCGCAAAGGCGACCAGGCAGACGAGATTCAAACTCGGTTTGACAAACCGGACAGACCGCCATGAACTTCACTTTCAATTAAACCAGATTCCAAACGCGAGGAACTGACCGCGAAAGACGCGGTTGATTTGTTCCCATGTATCCGGACGAGTAATCTCTCCCTCTTCAAGATAAGGCGTTGCCGCCGCACCGTGCACCCATAGCACCATGTCCAGAGTCCGGGGTTCCAGGAAGACCTTCCGCAGGTTGACCCCGTTCGTCAGCTTGCCCCGCCAGAACGGCAGCAACTTCTTACCCTTCAAAATCGATTCTGTTTCATCGAGTGCAATGATCCAGTGATCCACCATTTCCTGTGTCACTCCGACCCCCAGGACACTCGTCTGGCCAGGGCCCGGAATCCATTCGCGATCATTGTCCTTCTCTGCCAGAATCAATTTCCACATGGAACGACTCAGAGCCAGCGTCTGTTCGATGTGACTCAGCGCTGCCGCCATTCGCTTCGGCTCTTTTACGGGGAATCGGATGGTATGAATGGCTCCGACAATATCGGCGATTTCATCGAAGTCGAACCATCCACCTTGACGTCTCGGCTGGTCCTTCAAGAACTTGTGAGGAGTCTCGGCATAGGCGAAGATTCGGTGAGAAAACACGTCGAACAGTTCCTGCGCGTCATACGCCAGGGCGACTTCACCAAACGCTGACAACAGATGGCAATATCCGCGCATCCAATCAACGTCCGCTCGATCAAACGCAATGACGACATCAGCAGGAGCTTCCCGACCGAGCGAGTTCAGGAGCGGCACCAGAGTGAGTGCCTGAACCCCATCCCGAGCAAAATTCAGCGGAACTCGAGCGACATGGATCGGCAATTTGACGTCGTTCGATTCGATCTTCGCGAGAATTGCTTCAATCCGGGTCAAGTCCTGCAGCCATTCGTTCAGGATTTCGCGTAAGCGGGGATACGTCAGCAGTTTCGCGGGCTTGGACTGCTTTCCAAAAATCGCTTCTAAATCTGCTATACCGCGAGTCTGCGGCCCGTAGATGACAAGCTTGCGACCCAGGGATTGAACAGCCTCAACGAACTGCAAGGTTGCCAGTCCGAAACGGGCGGAGTCATCCTTGGGATTTTGCTTCAAGTGCTCTTCGAGGGTTGTAATTCCCTCGGCAAACTTGCCCGACGCAAGAATTGCGTCGGTATCCGGTGCTGCCGCCTGAAGTTGCCCGATCAGGATGCTGAGCAGGCAAATTGTTATAGCCGCGTAATGAATCATATCAGTTCTCCCCATGCTGATGAGCAACGAAGCCGATCGTGTTGACGTGTCTCAAGCTCTTTCCGACAGGCCCTTGACGCATTCATCAACCAGTTCTGCCAGATCGAGGTTCTCGGCCTGGCCATCGTAATTGAGCAGCATGCGATGTCCCAGAACTTCGCTGGCGAAATGGCGGACGTCTTCGAATGCCACGTGGGCTCGTCCTTCCGCCAGTGCCCGCACGCGAGCCGCACGAATCAACGCCTGGGCAGCTCGGGGGCTGGCTCCCCACTTCACGAATTGACGGACGCGCGGGGGAGCGAAATCGGTTCCAGGATGAGTCGCAAGCACCAGGCGGACCGCGTAGTCGCGCAAAGCGTCGGTCACGACCACTTTGTCCAGGGTCTTGCGAAGTGTCATGATCCGCTCGCCGTCGATGATCTTTGGAATATCAATGGCCGTTTTGAGGATCGTGCGGCTGACGACTTCGTTCAATTCTTCGCGGTTCAGAAAGGGGACGACGACTTTGAACATGAATCGGTCGAGTTGTGCTTCAGGAAGTGGATAGGTCCCTTCCTGTTCGATCGGGTTCTGAGTCGCCAGCACGAAGAACGGCTCTTTCAATTGATGGATCGTCCCGCTGGTCGTGACCGAGTGTTCCTGCATTGTTTCGAGCAATGCGGATTGCGTCTTGGGTGAAGCGCGGTTGATTTCGTCGGCCAGCAACAGTTGTGTAAAGATCGGTCCCTTGCGGAATTCGAACCGGTACTTTCCGTGCTCATCACTCGACATAACGCTGGTCCCGATAATGTCGGCCGGCATCAGGTCGGGCGTAAACTGAATGCGGCGGAAGTCGAGATCCAGAACGCGTGACAACGCCTTCACCAACTCGGTCTTACCAAGTCCAGGAACCCCTTCGAGCAGCACGTTACCACCGCAGAAGATTGCGGTCAGGGCTGCTTCGACGGTCCGTTCCTGTCCGACGATCACGCGGCCGACGGCCTGGCGCACTGCCATGAATTCACTCTGAAACTGACGTGCTTCCGCTTCCAGCATTTCAGGATCAATCGATGGTGCAGCGGATTCAGCAAGACTCATGATCAGGCTCCGGAGGGAGATTTAAATTGATGATGTTCGGTCATGGAGCACGATTTCAACGTGCTCTCTTCGTCTCTTACTTCAATGTCGAATTTCTGGTTGCGGGGACGTCGTTAATCCTCGCGTCATTACTGTCCGTCTCGCTTTCGTTTCAGCGCGAGTAGCTTTTCAGTCGTGGAAGTCGGTGCCCCTGCATCGGCTGGTGGAGGTGTCGGTGCTGGTGAGTCGGACTTGGCCACGGGTGTTATTGGCTTTGCGGATGTCCGGGGTGCGGACCCTGATTGTGGCGGAAGCGGCCGTTCCTCACGTTTCGATTTCAGACTGGCACTGACGGCCTGCTTCGTCTGCAACAAAGTTCCCATGGTGGCAGTGGCTGGTGCTCGCCGCCGGAAAGTCATTGCTTTCCAGATGGCCTGGAAGTCGATTTGGATTCGGCGAATTGCGACGTCGAGCGGAACAAGGATCGCCAGGGCAATCAGGAACCAGTCGAAGATCGGCTGGGAATTACGCTTCGGCATGCGGGCATAGGTATAAACGGCATCCTTGGCCGGATCGCCCGACAAGACTCGCCCGCCCGTTCGATCCGCGATTTCCTGCAATGCCTGCGGGTTATAGCGGAACCGCAGATATTCAGGTGAATAGGAAACGACAAAGCCGCCGAATGCCATGTCTTTGCGAGTACCGTCGGTTCCCTGGGCAATGGCGTGGTACCGACCTTCACCCCAGAGCGGCACCGTTCCCTGATAGCGTCGTGGTCCCACTTGTTTCAGCGCAATGGTCTCTGACTTTTGATTGGGGCCCGCCAGCCGAGCCTTGATTTCGAGAAACGACTCGGTCGGATGGAAGTCTTCGACAACCACGACCGCTTCCCCACTGGATGTATGCGTTGACAGCCTTAAATGCCCATCCTTTTTGACCCGACTGATTTCTGTCAGCAATTGTTTGACGAATGGCTGGAAACGGTCCCAGTTCTGCCATTCGGCACCCCAGTTGGTGCTGAAGTCCGATGTAAACGCAGCAGTCTTTCCCAGGCCGTGTTGCCACGTCGAAAGGATTGGATCGATCGTGTCGGATTGCTCAGCATCCGGCGGACCGTTCAGGATCTGCATTGCAGGATGACCTTTTGCGGTCGTGATGACATAGCCCTTCAGTTGTGGGATTCCGTCAATCCCCTTGAGAACTGGAGATGGAAAATCGACAGTGGGAGTGAAGACCTTGTTTTGAAGCATGCTTCGCTTCAGCGTCTTTGACTCCTTGATGAAGATCGCGGGAAGCTGGTTTGGATCATCGGTCCGATAGTATTTGCCACCGGTCATCCCGGCAACTTCCTGCAACCTCTGAATCTCGATCCCACCATGCGGGAAGATCGCGACGAGTGAAACACTGACCTTGGCGTCCTGAAAGTCCTTGATTAACGCTGGCGACGGAAGCATCGGGTCTCCGTCAGAAATGATGATCATGTGCCTGGTCGCTGCATCCGACTTTTTCAGGCCAGTCAGTCCCATCTGCATTGTCGCCTGAAAACTGGGCATGTCGCCGATCGCGGCATTGTTAATCAACGGCACCATCTCTTCGTAGCGCCCGGCGGGTGTCAGGTCAAACAACCATTTTTCGCCGGCACCGCCAGCGTCATAAACCAGGACTCCAACCTCGTCCTGGGCTCCCAAAACCTTGATGGCCTGTTTCGTGATCCGTTTCCCCCACGTGTTTCCTTCGGGGAATTCGCACGTATGCAGGATGATGGCAAGTGCACCTTTCGGGAGGACCTTCTTCTGGCTGATATCCATCGAAACAGGGAGAATCTCTTCAATCACCGTTCGGTGATAACCACCCGGACCAAAACTATTGGCCCCTCCCGTCATTAGAAATCCGGCACCCAGGTTGTAGACGGCGTCACGGACGGCCTGCATCTGTCGGACGTCAAATTCATCATGCGGAACATTACAGAAAATGATGGCGTCGTACGGAAGCAGTGATGCTGCGTCGTCTGGCAGGTCTTTTCCATTGATGACTTCGACGGCTCGCTCCCCTTCCCGAATGGCTCTTTCAAGTCGCTCCCAGTCGCGCTCGTCGCCGGTCGAATCCTTGACCAGCAGGACCTTTCCTTCGCCTTCGACGAAGATGTAATTGACGGCAATGTTATTCTCAACACGTCGGTCGTCCGCTTTGGGGACTTCGATTGTCGCCCGATATTCGTAGTAGCCAGCGCTTCGCAGTGTGATCGGGACCGAGTACCGGTTCTTTCCTTGTTTGTAGTCAACCTCGCGTTCCGCGATGACATTTCCGTTTTCTCGCAGAACCAGTTTTCCTTTTCCATCGCTCAGTGACGAAAGAACCATCGCTGCTTCGTACGTTTCTCCCAGTTTGACTTCCTGAGGCAAGTCGAGTCGCTCCAGCCAGACTTCCTTGTCATAGGAGTACTCAATCGGCATCACGTCAACGGCGACACCGCGAGCTTTCAGATCACCCAGGACTCGCGACAGGTTCCCTTCTGTCTGGACACCATCGCTGATTAGAACAATCCGTCCCTGAACATCTTCCTTGATCACGGCGGCCGCCATCGAGAGGGCCTGTTCGACATTCGTTGCCCCTTTGTCGATTTGCGAATTCAGAGCCTCCAGCACGAAGCTTTCTGCTGGCGGAAGTTCGACGGCAGGGTTCTTGCCGAAAATTACCAGACTCGCCAGATCCCGTTTGCCTTTCGGGCGGTGGTTCTGAACTGTCTCGGTGACATAGGAGACCGCTTTATCGGTGTTGTAAATGGAATCGCTCGTATCGAGCGCGAAAACGACAGACATGACGTTGTTCGTGCGCACGGACCGTGGCTCCGCCAGAACCATCGCGAACAGTCCCAGCAGCAGCAATCGGACGAACAGTGAGGCGATTCCGCGTCCCTTGGGCAATCCTCCAAAACCCGCTACGTACATCCACCAGAACCAAGGCGCCAGCACCACCAGTTCGAGCATCGCGGGACGGGCAAACATGACGATGTTGCCGAATTCCAGCCACAGGCATCCACCGACAAACAGAATGAGAAAGACCGCCAGCGGTACCGCATCCTTCCAACGTACTGTTGTACGCGGCGGAGGAATGATCATCGCGAATATCCGACGCAGCCGATTCATCGATTCCCTGACTCGAAGCACCTGTTGATCGTTTTCATAGAATTCAGCATTCAGCCGTCTTCATGTCACATTCGCAGTTCAACAATCCTGTGGTTCCCAGTGTCACAAACGTAGATCCGTCCCTTGCTGTCGACCGCCAATCCCCACGGCGTCAAAAACTGACCTCGTCCCGGCCCGGTCGTTCCATAACGTCCGAGCAGCTTACCCGATCGATCAAATTTCGACACTCGGCCAGCACCGTATTCCACCACGAATAACTCGCCCGACTGCGAGACTGCGATGTCATACGGATAGTACAGATCAGATATTTTGTCTGAACTCCCCAGGATTGCAACCAGCTTTCCAGCGCCGTCGAAAACCTGGATCCGATTATTGAATGCATCGACGACGTACAGACGGCCGTCAAACCATGCCGCACCACTCGGACGCTGGAACTGACCATCCTCGGTTCCATAGGAACCAATCTGGGCCAGATAGGTTCCATCAGGGCGAAATTTCTGTGCCCGGTCATTGTAGTTGCCGTATTCACAAATGTAGAGATTTTCGTCGTCGTCCTGGGTCACTGACACGGGATAAACGAATTGACCGGGACCAGTTCCCAATTCTCCGAATTTGCCTGTGACATTCCCCTGATCATCGAAAAAGACCACTCGGTGATAGTGCGTGTCGGCAACAGCGATCCGGCCGTCTTTCAACACGCAAACCCCTTCGGGCTTGCCCACCGAATACTCTGGCATCCACCACTGGCGTTTCAATTCGCCATTTTCGTCGTAAACCAGCAGACGCCCTGCGTTGTCGAGTACCAGATACTCTCCGGCCGGTGACACCGTCATTCCCCGCGGACTCGGAATTCGTGGCCCGTTCGGTGGGATAATCCAGTAGTTTTCACTTCTGACAGGAAGCGCCGGTTCACTTCCATCACAGCCCGCGAACAATATCGCGCAGAGCATCATCAAAACTTTGAGCAGAACATGATCGCCCGCTTTCAATGCCGTTCGACTGGCGGGGCGATGAATGAAGGTCTGCGTCGAATGATCGAGAAGATGGACGACATCGACTTCGCTGCTGGAACCGGCAAATCGCGTTGCAGTCACTTCTGCAATCCCATTGGGAGCGGGTTCGATGAGCAATCGCTCTGGCCGAATGCACGCTTCCTCATCCCGATGATCGCCGCCCGACAGCCAGCGGTGACATTCGTCCGATGACAGCCAATTGCAAGGGCCCAGTAGTTGAGCCAGTTCCCGTGTCGGCGGAGACTCATAAAATTCGTCGACCGCGCCAGCAAAACTCAATCGTCCGTGATCCATGCAAATCACAAACGAGGCTTCACGCAACACAACGTCTGGGGAATGAGTCGCGAATAGAAGTGAAGCCCCGGTGCTTTCGCAGTGGCGGCGGATGGCCGACCAATACGAACCGAGGCGAGCGGAATCGACGTGAGCGAGCGGTTCGTCCATCACCAGCACTGCAGCACGACTCGCCAGTGCCCGCGCCACGCTTAATCGTGAACGTTCGCCGAGCGACAATGAACCAGGCAGAGCCGAGCGGAGGTGCCCCAGATCAAACTCGCTTAAAAGTTGTTCGACATGTTTCTCATCCGTCTCAGTGTCTCCTCGCGTGACGGACGACAAATGTTCGACGACGGTCAAATGCGGCCACAAGCCGTGCGTCGGTGGCGACCAGAAAAGTTGCGGGCTTGTTCCCTCTGGCGGGTGGAATGTCACATTGCCAGCAGAAATCGATTCGAATTCGACGAGAACATTCAGCAGCGACGTCTTCCCCGCTCCCGATTCTCCCAGAACAGCCGTCACCCCGCGCGGGATTTCAACTGAGACTCGATCCAGCCGAAACGAGGACCTTGCCATTGTTGAGAGTTGAGCCGTGCCATGCGGAACTGCTGCGGAAGTTTCTCGTACCGAACTTCCAAACAACGACCGACGTCCCCCCAGCACAACATCCTTCAACACCCATGTTTTTTCATGTGCATCGAGCGATGATGTAGCCATCTGCATGGTGTTCTCACGCGGGGCGGACATTAATGAAGGCCTGAAGGACAGTTCACCGAAACTTGCGATTTGCCATTAACAACAGGAACCAGCCGACGACAGGGATACCAAAGAAGACTAACGCTTCCGCAGACAGGGCGGCCGAACGGCCGAAGTGCATAAAATTGTAAAGCCGAACCAGTCCAGACGCCATCCCTGACGGTGCCAGCATGTATGCCGAAGGCAAATCACAATAGGCCCAGTACCACAGCAGACTCATCGCCAGGAATTGAGGCTGATCACGCAAATGCCACAACAGTGACGACCGACGCTTCATTATCGAGCTGTTGCGAATCCGGGGCGCAGCCGTTCCCTCTTTGGGGTTCGCCAGTTCCGCAACGTAAATTCCCGTGTCATTGCGAAAGGCCTGCAGCCAGGCTTTGAGCAGTGCCGCACGCGGCAACAGCCAGAGAGTCAAAACGAGAACCCAGGGAATCGGGGTGTCATAGACCGGACGCAGCAACGGCCATTGAAAAATCGCGACGGCCCCCAGGCTGAGTAACAATGAACCGAAGAGTCCAAGATACAAGAGCGATGAAAACATTCCTCGCAGACGACTGCTGATCACCCACGCCATCCCTGTCGCACAGGTGGCAACGGCACTGGAAATCAACATTTCCCGAGCTAAACCCAGTTGCTGAGTTCTCTGCCGCGCGAGCAGGGCAAGTCCATCAAACGTCCGCCAGCCCATCAATGTCAGCGGGACTACGCAACCGACGACAATCGCAACGCTTACACAAATCGTCCCGAACCAGAGGACTCGTACACTCTCCGGACGCTCCGTGACATCATCCACTGTTCCTGCCATTCGCTGCGAGGTGCGGCTCACCCACGCGAGAACGCCGAGCAGCAGTGGCAACTGCCAGAGTACCGGGCGCAGGGATTGGTGGAGCATCTCGTCACGGTCGAGTCCTTGCCAGCGTGCCGTGACAAACCAATCGGTCCAACTGATGGTTTGCAGAAGAGCCGCCAGTTCGAATTCCTGAAACGCAACGATCCCCATCAACCCGAATGCCGGAAGTCCTCGCATCAAACTTCCGTTCCAGTAACAGCGCGCGAGTTCAATCCAATCGCGACCCGCTCTCAACCTGAATCGGCTCAACCCGGACCGGTTCAACTCAGACCGGGCCAAGAGTAAACGACAATGCCAGGCACTCGCATCCGGACCGGATCGCGGTGTGGCGAGAAGTGCGATCGTTCCGGCGGGAATCATTCGAATCAACAGCAATGCCGAACAAAGTCCCTCAGCCAGGTCCGGTCGAGCGACGGCGAGATGGCGAAACGCATATCCGACCAGTAACTCGGGGAAACAGGCTGGTGCGAGCAATCCCGCCAGGTACCAGGGACGCCATGTCGCCGGAAGCATCTTGAACGACTGTTCAATCCAGCGACAAACCGGCCACGCCAGCAGGCAGAGCACCACGGCGCGTGCCAGTGTCCACCAGCAGATGGCCGCGAGGGTCAATGCACGTACTCCGACCTGAGCCACTGCAGGCATTCACGCCGTGCAGACAATAGCGGACGCAGATCAATCCCATCAGCGGCCCAGACTTTTAACTGCCGAACTTCGGCTGGCAGTTCCTCGTCATTCACCGGCCCCAGCGGAATTTGACGAGACTTCGAACGAGCGAGCTTCAATTCCACTTCGGCCGACGCCAGATAATCAACCAGCTTTCGGGCAGCATCGAGGTGTCGCGTTTTGCGGATGATGGCCGCGGTGTTCGGAATACAGATCGTTCCGCCGCGAGCCCCGCTAGAGGTTAAAGGAACGTACGATAACGAAAGGAACGGAGCGTCAACCGGAATGGCATTGAGTGCTGAGGCCGGTTCGCCAGGATCGAAGGCCGGTTCGACGCGAACGGGAAACATTTCCACCGGCAACTTCTCGTCAATGGCAACGAACACGTCATCCGTGTCAGTGAGCCCAAGTTCACAGGTTCCCCCGACGACGACGTCCTTGACCGGACCGTTACCGCTGACTTCACGCATTCCTCGTGATCGAAGTTCTCGATGCCAATCCTTCAGACGCTCTGGCCCCCAGACATCCCATAAGACGGTGTAGTGAGTCAGTGTCGTGCCAAACAGCGGTTTTGCGGCAGCGACTTTGGATGTTTCCATAGTGACGACATTTTGGATTGCTCCTCCATCAAAGATCGATGGCGATAAAGAACTTTCCCCGGTTGGCTGCTCGCCCAGGATAGAGATTGAGGGGATTCGCGCTGAGAATTCCCGAGTATTGACAATGACGACGCGAAGTCGGGCACCAAACCCGACCCAATGACCTTCGTCATCACGATATTTTTCCGGGAGGCGTTTCCAGGCCGAACCCGTATAGGGCTCCAGCAATCCCTGTGACTGGAGTTCCAGAGTCCCCAGCATCTCGTTGTTCCAGAAGACATCGCAACGAGGTTGCCGCCGTTCCTGCTGAATCAGGTTGATCAGGCCAAGCGACTTGGTTGCTTCGGTGTCATAGCGGACATCGACGTGAATTCCCGTTTGCTCTTCAAAGTCTCTGAGGATTTCGTCCGCATAGACGGCGTCATGGGCACAGTAAACGACCAATGAATTGGGATCACGGCTGCCGCGAGGCATGGCCCAAAGCGCCGCCAGCACCAGTGCCGCACAGACGGGAAACAACACTCCCCACCTGCTGTTCGAAGAATTCCGGTTGCTCGAAGATGTCCGGCTGTTCAATGTATTCATCGTCACGAAGCAAATTTCCTGTCAAAGGGAACATCACCCAGGGGAAATCATGCCGGAAATTGATCCATAATGCGATGAAGAGTCCCCCAGCGCGGGTAACGATCGCTGGGGGCAGGTGCCTGATAGTCGTGGTTCGTTCCGCGAACCAACGCCACATTTTCTTTTGGCAACTCAAATATCCGCCTCGTCACTAGCAGCCTTGTCAACGAAGAAGCGTTGGTTCGCGGAACGAACCACGACTATCCGTTACCCGCATTGGGTGGCACTCAACGCGGGTAACGACTTTGCTTGAGTAGAAACAAGTCTTGATGCG
>JBAWWJ010000041.1:0-41741 GCA_037146815.1 Planctomycetota bacterium | reverse complement strand
GTGGTGAACTGGCCTGTGCGCTGCGTCATTTGTCACGAAATACGGCGCGATGCAACGGCCGTGGGACCGCTGAGGCAAGTTCGGTGGGGTCTGTGGCGGATCTGAAGTGAGCAGGAATGCTCAGGAGACCATCATGAACAATCTGCATCTGACCAATTTTGATGTCCATCGCGACTTTCATGGAATGATGACAGCCATTCTGAATGTCCCGGATCAGCCAGTCAATATTTTCAACGAGAGCGTCATGCACGATCTCGACGAATTGATTCGAGCTGTCGAGCACGATGATTCTGTGCGGGCACTCGTCTTTCGAAGTGGAAAAGACAGCGGATTTCTGGCGGGAGCGGATCTGAAGATTATCGGATCGCTCACAACGCCCGAATCCGCTCAGGAAATCTGCTGGGCGGGACAGGAACTGCTCCGTCGACTGGAAGGACTGCATGTTCCCACGGTCGCAGTGATCTCGGGGGTCTGCCTGGGGGGCGGGCTTGAATTCGCCCTGGCGTGCAAACATCGCATTGTGGTCGATGACCCACGTACGAAACTGGGCCTGCCCGAAGTAGAACTCGGCCTCGTCCCCGGTTGGGGAGGGACTCAGCGACTGCCACGTCTGATCGGCATCTCTGCGGCGTTGCCGATGCTGCTGACCGGCAAAAAGGTCGGTGCGAAGGACGCTGTCCGCATCGGACTGGCTGATGTCGTGTGCAAGGCCGACGTTGTCGACACAGAGATCGCGATGTTGCTGGGAGTCCATCTGACGGGTGATCCCGTTGAGAACTACGAACTGGATACCAGTTTCAACCTGTCCAGGTTTTGGGATTCGTTTGCTCGACCCAGCCACCGGGATGGCATCTTCACCTGGATGAAGGATCGGACCTGGATCGGACAACGTATCGTCATGCAGATGGCTCGACGCGGCATCGCGTCTCAGTCGCGCAACTATCCCGCCCTCAAGGGGATTCTCACTGCCGTGACTGCCGGTTTGCGAGGCCGCCGTGATGAGGGATACCGAGTGGAACGCGAAGAGTTCGGCAAGCTGTTGATGACAGATGCACATCACAGTCTGCTCGGCCTGTTCTTCCAGCGAGAGCGGGCTCGCAAGGCGGAGACCTGGGTTCCAAACATGTCGAGCAAACCACGTCGCGTCCGCAAGATCGGCGTGATTGGTGGTGGGACGATGGGGGCTGGAATTGCTCACTGGGCTTCGATGCAGGGCTTTGAAGTCGTCATGAAGGAAGTGAACGCCGACTTGCTGAATGCCGGACTGACACGGATTCGAGACCTGTTCGATGAATCGGTCCGTAAGCAGGCCGTTTCGCCAGCCGATGCCGCGGTTAAGATCGGGGCAATCACGGCGACGACCGATTGGCGAGCGTTCTCGGATGTCGATCTGGCAATCGAAGCCGTCACCGAACGGATGGACATCAAGCAATCGGTCTTCCGAGAACTGGAACTGTACTGCCCACGCCACGCAATCCTGGCTTCGAATACTTCGGCGCTGTCGATCCGTTCGATCGGTGAATCGATTTCTGATTCAGGACGGGTCCTCGGACTGCATTTCTTCAATCCGGTGCACCGCATGCAACTGGTCGAAGTTGTTCGTACGGAACAATCACATGACGAAGATGTGGCGACACTTGTCGACTTCGTCAAGAAGTTGGGAAAAGTCCCACTGGTCACGACAGATAGCCCCGGTTTTGTCGTGAATCGAATCCTGTTCCCGTATTTGGATGAAGCGGTCCGGCTGCATTGCGAAGGCGTTTCGACCAGCGACATCGACCGTGCTTTGAAACATTTCGGGATGCCGATGGGGCCTCTTGAATTACTCGATCAGGTGGGACTCGACATCGCGGCTCATGTTGCCGTCACCCTCAACGGACTCAGCCCCGAACCGAGTCCCACCGCGGGACTTCTCCACGAAATGACCTCCGAGGGAAAAACAGGTCGTAAGTCGGGGCGAGGATTTTATCTGTACGGCGACGGCAAGCATCGTGGTCGCGCTGTCAGTTCGACAAAAGTTGCTCCAAAGAAAATGTCACAGGACGATATTCGTGATCGAATTGTCCTGCGGCTCGTTAATGAAGCTGCCAAGTGTCTTCAAGAGGGAGTTGTCACCGAAGCGTGGATGATCGATCTGGGAATGGTTCTCGGGACAGGCTTCGCACCGTTCCTGGGTGGCCCCCTTCGGATGTGTGACTTGAAAGGATACGGCGAAGTCGTCGAAAAGCTGGAATACTTCCAGAAGACAACAGGAGCAAGGTTTGCACCCGCCAAATGGCTGGTCGATCAGATCGAACACCATCGAGCCAACACTGAGAATTAGTGGCAATGCGACTTGTTTTGAATTCGACCCATCAGCTGGAACTCGCTAGCGTCCGGTTCTAACCCTGGGATATTCAGCGACAAAGATCAATAACACAGGCCTGTGCAATATTCACATCCCTGCGACATCAAGAAGTGAGGGAATCATGATTGCCAAACTGAATGAATCACCAACCATCGAAACGACGGACGTTAATCCAGTCTTGCCGCCCGCCATTGCTGGACGTGCCAGTGAACCGACGTTTGCTGAAACAGCTCTCAAGCTGGGTGGAAAGAGCGACGAAGAAGTCCGTCGCATGGGTGCTGTCGACAAGGCGGACGATCAGGTCGAAACCATGTTCCGACAACAGCACCAGACTGCGAACAGCCCGATCCATCGAGCGGTCTGGGATACTTCTGTTCCCATCGATCTCTTCTCCTCTGAGCCGTCAGCGGCATCACCACTGGTGGCTCGGGTCATGCGAGAATCGCTGCAGATTGTCGAAGGCCACCTGTACCGAAAGACGTTGCACGATGAACGCCGCAAATTGCGGGCGGAAGTTCTGCGTGACCTGGGTGATGTCGGTTATTGGGGATTACTCGTTGATCAGGCCTATGGTGGGAGCGGAACTTCGTTTTCGCCGTTCGCTCCATTCCTGACAAAGATGGCGCAGTTTGACCCGACGATCGCAGGGCTGGCATCTGTTCACGGATGTATCGGGGCAGTTGACCCGCTGCAATCGTTTGGTAACTCGGAACAGAAGCAACGCTTCCTGCCAGGTCTGGCAAACGTTCAGCGGCTGTCGGCGTTCGCGCTGACGGAACCGTGTGCGGGCTCGGACCTGACGGCACTCCGTACGGTGGCCGTCAAGCGAGGCGAAACTTATTACGTCACCGGCGAAAAGCTGTTCATCACGAACGTGACGCCAGGACGAACGATCGGCCTGGTCTGTCTGATCGAAGGTCGACCTGCCGTCTTGATCGTCGATCTGCCGAACGAAGAAAACGATTCGTTCCGTCTGAAACAATATGGGCTGTATGCCCTGAAGCACGCTTACAACCAGGGAATCGTGTTCAAAGACTTCCCCGTCCCGGCCGAGAATCTTCTTGACCCCGGTGACGGCGATGGTCTGAGCATTGCCTATCACGGATTGAACCGGGGCCGAGTCGCACTGTGCGCCAACGCTGCCGGAACGATGCGGCTGATGCTCGCGAACATGATTCCCTGGGGTCGGTTTCGCAGGACGTATGGGCAGGCAATCCAATCGCGCGAACTTGTCCAGCGCCGAATGGGCCACCTGGCCGGTCTGATTGTCGCTTGCGACGCGATCACCGAGTGGACAGCCGGTCTGCTGGATCGAGGATATCGCGGTGAGATGGAATGCATCGTTGCGAAGATCTTCGGCAGTGAATCGCAAAAAGAAGCCGCGATTGAACTGTTCATGAAAACGCACGGAGGCCGTTCGTTCCTGCATGGACATCTGTTCGGTGATAATGTCCATGAGTTTCTCGCTCCCTGCATCTATGAAGGGGAAGGCGAAATGCTGGGGATGGCCTTCTTCAAATCACTCGTGAAACATCATGGCCGCGAGTTCTTCGAACCGATCGGAATGGCGTTGGCCGCGAAGGGAATCAAGCAACCCAACATGGCTAATCCGGCTCACCTGTGGGCATTGAAAGGCCCGCTGATGAAATACGGGAAATGGTTTGTCGGTCAGAACCTGCATCGAGCCCATTACGAGCTGCCGGAGATGTCTGCGAAACTGCGTCAACATGCCGACTTCGCAGCGAACTGGCTGCAACGAAGTGCCCTCGAGATCAGCGGCACCATGAGGAAATTCCAATTGAAACTGGCTGACCGGCAATGCCGCATGGCAGAGCTGTCCGGCCGAGTTCAAACAGCCGTCGTCATTCTCTGCACAAGCCTGTACGCCGCTCGTCAGAAAAACGGGCTGATCACTGAAGCTGCAGATACGATCTGTCAGGAACTGCGCCGCCGCATGATGGGGGGATTGCCAACAGACCGATACTTCAAGCAAACGACAGCACTCGGCAGCGCCATTGCCGAAGGCCATTTCCCAGGCCTCGACGAAACGCCACAAGCCGAACTGATGATGCCTTACTCAACGAAGTCTTGATTCCGACAAGCGTTTACTTTCGAAGAGTTTGTCTCACGGAGCTACAGAGGCACGGAGAGCGGAGATGCGAACGAACGAGGTTGTTAATTGGATTAATGAGTCTCTCTCTGTGTCTCCGCGCCTCCGTGAGAACCCAAAAAAGCGAATAGGGCGGAACGCCTGAGCCTGCGATCCGGGCGTTTCCGGTAACATGGGCGCCTGCGTCAACCCTTTACCCGTCCACCACGTATCCGTAATTCCACGTCCGAAAGGCACTTTCAAGCACCGTCCATTTGAAGTTTCTCACGGAGCCACAGAGCCGCGGAGAGGGGAGATGCATGAGAACGAGATTTTTCTTTGAGTTTCGAGTCTCTCATTTCTCCGTGGCTCCGTGAGAACCACAAAAAACGAATAAGGCAGTGCGTCTACGAGGGCGATCCGGCCCTGCAACATCGGACGTTGGATTTGCAAGTCACATGATTTAACCTGGGTTTCTAATCACCACGCAACGTCGCGACAATCGGTAGCCGAACCGCCGTGCGAACTGCAAACGCGGCCGCCAGCATCCCCGTCGCAAAAACAATGACCAGCAGAATCAATAAGGAACCAACCGGAACATCACCACCGCGCCCCAGCAGGTTCGGTGCGACGGCCAGCAGTGCCGAGGTCGCGCCGGCCAGCAGTCCCCATGTCAGAACAAATGCATTTTCCAAAAGGACCAGTGTTCCAACAGTTCGGGCGCGGTATCCGATCGCTCTTAGCAGAGCCAGTTCAGTCTGGCGTTCCAGGACATTGCGAAGCATGACTGTTGCCAGGCCGAAAGTTCCCAGCAGCAACCCCAGGCCTCCCAGAGTTTGAAAAGTTGACAGATACGTGTTTTGAACGGACAGGAACCGCGCCAGTCGCTCGGCGACCGGTTCAGCGTCGAAGCCGTATTCGGCAAGTTCCGTTTCCAGAAACGTTGCGGTGGGATCGGCCAGTTCCGGCGGGACTTCGATCAGGAAATATTGAAAGCCCTTCTGTTCGGGATAAATCTTGACGAAGTCCGCTTCGTTCATCACCAGGACACCTTGGAAAACACTGTCCTGATACATCCCCGCGATTTTCAGTTCGTGCTGCGGATGCTCCTGATCGGGGATTGGGATCGATTGGCCAGGAAACTTGTGCAGCGAAAACATCAGCGTATTCAAATCCCCGAGTACAGGGATGGCTTCTGTTTTTCGAGGTGTGGTCCCAATCTCTTTCCAAGACCCCGTTGCGAAGGCGAACCGTCCCTCATCAATCAGCGATTGCGGTGCTCCCAGAATCGTCGGGACGCGCGTCTGATACAGATTCAGGCAGCTCGCATCTTCGCCCGGTTTCACGCGAAACGGAACGACTCGCATTTCTTTCAAGACTCTGGCGGCAGGGGAATCTGGGTCGGCTTTGAGTTGCAGCTTGCTGCGTCCCTCGGCCGTGTTCAGGTCGTATAGAATGGGACTGCTGGTCTCGGCGACCAGAGCGAATCCGCCGTTCCCCGACTTTCTGTCAGGAAGCTCGCTGGTCGGATTTCGGCGGAACGCGGCCACGGTCACGATCAGGAACGTCGCCGTGGCGATCATTCCTGCGGTCATCACACTGCGCACTCGTTGCCGTGAAGCGTTTCGAAGTCCGAGTCGGCTGATCGCCATTGTCCCTGTACCTCGAACCATGGAAATCGATCTGGTCGCTTCATTCCCGGTCTGAATACCCGCCTCCAGCCAGCCTGAGAGGAATGACAGGGACGCAACGAGTGACAGAATGCCCACACCAAAGAACGCTGCCGCAGCAGGGAGAAGGTTTAGAACAGCACCAATCGTCAGCAGCAGGGCCGCTGCCGTACAATAGCCCGCACGCCGTCGAGCCATCTTTGCTCGAGCCCGGTGTGCCTGCAGATCGATTTCCCTTTCAGTGATCCCCGACAATTGTTCACGCAGACTGAGCCCACCCAGTTGCCTCAGTCCCCACCAGATGGAAATCAGCGACGCAACGACGGAACCCGCAAACCCGGCCGGAAGACTGACCACTCCAATGTGCAGGATCAGGTTTTGCGTTCCGATGGCACCGACCCACCAGTGCGTCAGCCCGTAAATCATTAACTTGGCATAACCGACCGATGCGAACAGTCCGATGACTCCTCCGGCAATGACGACAGCCAATCCCTCCTGCATCATCTGCCAGCGCACCTGCTTTGGAGAAAAGCCAATCGCTCCGAGCAGTCCCAGATCTCGCACCCGCTGTTCCACTCCCAGACGAAACAACAGCCCAATCAGGATCATTGCGGCAACGATCAGGAACAAGCTGAACCCGACAAACAGTCCCGAAAAGTCGGTCGAGCCGTTCGCAGCCAGCAACCCGATTGCTTTGACCGGTTGAAATGCCAGGCCGAGTTGGGCCGGATCAATCTGGTCAAGAATCGCCGTCGTAAGATCCTCCGAGCGGATAGGCTCCTTGCGTGTTGCCTGAGGTGCGAATCTGACAGTTGTCAACGTACCGTAACGGCTGGGCCAGAGTTCTCGCGCTGTGGAGAGTGGCAGAAACAGTTTGGGAGTCGCGCGGTGCTGGTCCCAATAGTCGTCGTCGCGTGGCGTGACGGCCCCCAGTTCCATATCGAACGGTTTATCCCAATCCGCGAGAGAATCGACATCGGTGATTCCCTTGACTTCAGGAGTCAACCGGCGATCAATGGCCGCCCCCGACATCTTCACGATTCCACGGACGAAGAATGAACGTTCTTCTTCTGGCAATTCCCCGCGTGAACCGACCAGATGATAGGCGATCCGAATCTCGTCTCCGACTTTGACTTTCAGATCTGTAGCCAGCCATTCGTTGATCACAACGTCATTTTCACCGAGTTCTTTTGGCTTCTGGCCGACAAACTCGAATCGACCTAAGGGAGAAGAATCCAGGTCCAGGAGATCCAGGCCAGCGACCGTCGAATACATCGAGTACCCAGTTGCGGTCTTATGTCGGTCTTTCAGCGTCTGCAATGCGTCGCGATCCTTCGCAACGGCTCGCTTCAGCAGATCCCCGACATCCAGCTTCGGATTCCAGATCTGATTGGCGAGATACACCATGACGGGTGATGTCGACAACCTGGCTTCTGTCGCTGCCCGCTGCGCGGCTTCGGCCAGCTTGTCTTCCAAGATCATTTGTTCGGATTCAATCTGCTCACAATTCAAGACGTCGTTATGGACAAGTCGCAAGTTGAGGTCTGCCAGTTGAACTTTTTTGCGCAGGTCACCATCAAATGAACTCGCCAACGCCGTCGCCGATTTGAGATTCTCAACATGGGGACCGCCGACAAACAGCGAATTTACACGAGCAGGCTTACGAGTCAGATTGCGACGTGTCGCGCGAACTTCTTCCAACCCCAGTCGCTCCTGCAGCACGTGCAGATCCATGAAGGCATTGAGCGGAAGTGATTGTGTCGGATTCAATCCAAATCGTGACAGCCCATTGTCCGCCGGCGCGATGCCGCTGACGGTCAATACGATTTCCTGCGAGTCATTATCTTTGTTCCCTAACAGGGTATCACGAGGGACTGCACTGGGGATTTCAATCCAGAGCGTGACCTGATCCCCCACCTTCGCATGCAGGGCTTCGGCAACCTGCGTATTGAGAACCACGCCTGTACCAGCCGGTTGCTGTACATTGCCAACATCGATCAGTGACCAGACACCGTGGTCGATCCCATAGACAGAGACTTGCCCTGCGCGACGTGACGTTCCGTTGGACTTGGCTTGCATTGCCGCACGCGTGATGATTGCAGGGGCAACGGAGCGATCCTTGATCTGTACTTCTGACGCGAGTTCTTCGCGGAAAAATCGAGGCCCGCTGAGTACAAACTCAACCTGCCCAAGTCGATCGAAAGTCATCTTCCGCAAACTGGCACGGACCGACTCACCGACGATGAGCGCACCGCCGATGACCGCAGTCCCGACAACAACCCCCAGCATCACTGCGAGGTTTGTCCGCCAGTAGTGCATCAAACTTCTAATCATCAACTGCTGACGAGTCATGCCATCGCCTTGAATTTCCCGGCCATCGATTCGAACACGTTTTACAACTTATTACGTATCGCCACGATAGTCAGCAACGGTCGACAAGACCACTCTTACCAGATTCTGGACGGTTCCGGGATGGTTCTCGACGCCGAAGACGTCAAATACCGTAGCCGGGGACAGAGCGCGACAGAGCGCAGCATCGTCCCCCGAATTGCGATCACAATTCAAACATGCTTCCTAAAGGGCAGCCAAAATGATCTGTGGATGCAAAGCACTAAATCGGACTGTCGCTTCCTCGCATGGTTTGAATAAAGCCTAGTGCCCGGCGTCGCTTGGCCGGTGTGAGTTTGGGCGATGTGACGTTCAGTGACAGTTCGAAACACTCGATCGCTCTGGAATGGTTGTTCTGAGCCAGGTACATCAATCCGCGATTGAAGTGCAGCCAAGCGTTGTCGGGCTTCAATCGCAAAGATTCAGTAAAGGCCTGTTCCGCCTCTTCGAATCGACTCAAGCCAGCCAGTGCGCGGCCGCGTCCATTCATTGCAAAAGCCAATCCCAGTCTATCGTCCTCATGACGGGCAAGTTCGATTGATCGATCCAGCGCTGTCAGGGCCTGATCGCATTCTCCAATTTCGCACAGGACCTGTCCAAGAGCATTGTCGTCGGATCTGGTCCAGTCTTCGTCGCCTTCCAGAATCAATTTGTAATCGTCAATTGCCTCCACAAAATCTTCGTTGTACCAGCGTGCCTGGGCACGAATCCGCAAGGCTCTCCAGTGAGGTTCATCCTGTCCCTCGATCACTTCGGTTGCCAGTTCGATCGCTTTTTCGAACTGATTGCTGGCGCACGCGGCGTTTGCCGTGAAAAGCAATTGCGCCGTATTCAACTCTTCCGAGGAAGCCGAAGACAAACTGCGGGCTTCGTTGCGGTCGGCTTCCGCTTTCTGCACTTCTCCCATCAATTCAAACGTCGCGCTGCGACCGATCAATGATTGCGGTGCTTCAGGATCCAATTCAACGAGACGATTGAAATAGTTCACGGCCTCGGGCAATTGGCCGGTCATCAGGTTCAGTTGGGCACTTTGCCACAACGCCAATCGCTCATTTGGATCTTCGGCAAGGATCTGACTCAAGTCTTCCGTTGCCAGGTCGAACTCAGATCTTTCGATCAACAGTTGCGCGCGATTTAACCGTCCGAATTTGTCTGTTGGATCCAGCATGACGGCTTTGTTCAGATCTTCCTCCGCGGCGCTCTTCTTGCCATCAATGAGAAACGTAATGGCGCGGCCCGAATAAGCATCGGCTCGGGAAGGAGCCAGATCGATGGCTCGCTGAAAGTCCTCGCGAGCGTTCTGTTGCATTTCCATCTGCAACCAGACAAATCCCCGTTCAACAATGGCATCTACGAACTGGGGAACTGCGTCCAGTGTCCCCGTATAATCCTCGATCGCCGATTCGAACTGGTTTAATTGACGGTGCAGGCGAGCTCGATGGTATCGTGCGAAAACAAATTCTGGAAATTGTTCGATGCAGTTGTCCAATTCGTTCAGACCACCTTCGAGATCGTCTTGAGCAGCCTTTGCAAGACCTCGGACCGCCAGGATTTGACCCGTTGGTCCCAATCGCTTGATCGCATCCTCGGACGCCTGAAGAGACTGGGCGTAGTCACCCATTTCAAATGCAATTCGGCATCGAAGCGAATAGGCTTCACCGCAATCGGGATCGGCCTCTAGCATTCGATCACATTCTCTGCTCGCCGATTCGAGCTTACCTGTTGACGCCAGAAGCGTAATCCAACGATTCAGGATCGCTGGCTGGACCGGCGCTTCCTGGACCCGTTCCTGTAAAGCCCGTTCCGCGTCCGCACCTCGTCCCTGCTCGATCAGAATATCTGTCCGCAGCAGCACCGTAGCATCGGTTTGACCGATACAGCGTTCAATTTCGACGAGTGCGATCAGTGCCTCATCAGGGCGAGAAAACATTCGCAACAACTGTAATTTCAAATGATAAGCTAACACGCAGTTTCGATCGAGGAAGATTGCTACGTTAGCATCGCTGAAAGCCTCTTCATGTCGGCCCAGGGTTGCCAGCACCAGTCCTCGGATTCGAAAACGATCGGCGGTTTCATGGAGCTTCAGTGCGGTGTTGATTTCTGCCAGGCTCGCCTCTGGTTGGTTCAGGTCGAACAGCAGATTGGCCATCAGACGATGTCCGATTTCACTTTCTGGATTTCGCGCAATCCACGTCTGACAGTCTGCCGCAGCGCGTTCGAATTGACCGGTGTTGGCCAAGCAGTGCAGCCGATTCATGACGATCAGCTCTTCTTCGGGAGATTGTTCAACCAGTTGGTCGTACAGCTCAATCGCTTCGGCCATCCTGTTCGAAGTGGATAAAGCTTCTGCCAGAAGTAACTTCAGCGGAACGCTGTCTGGAAGAAGCCGCTGGAACGTTGCGCAATCGTCGATCGTGAATCCAACAGGGGTGTCTGGCAGCGTGATGCCGTAATACCTGAGGGCAGCTTCGCTGAATGTCGTTTCCCCGCCACTGATACGCGTCTTCCAGAACTCGAACGGAAACCGCAAATGGCCGAAGAGGCTTTCCGTGGGGGTTCCGAAGATTTTTTGGATCGAAAACGTCAATGGAATAGCGATCGGCCAGCCGGGAATCGTCTGAAGTCGTTTGAACATTTGAATTTCAACTTGTTTCGCCCGCGAATCAAACTCGGATAAGACCTGAACATCGAACTCAATTCTTCGCTCTGGCAAGAGAACGAACGAGACTTGGACGATTAGAGGATACGAGATTTGGCTGTCGTCAACCTCGACTTGAATTCTCCGGCGAACGATTTCTTCATAAGAGGCAACCAGTTCTTCCGACATCCCTCCCCTCGACCAGTCTTCCAGGTTGAAACACCACTGGATGACATCTCTCCTGTGAAAACAACTGAGGAATCGATCGGCCTCAACATTACTGGCATAGAATCTGAGAACCTGATTTGCCGTACAGCGAACTGATATCTGTGGAAAATGCTGTAAAAGCGTTCGATATTCCGGAATGCTTTGAAACAGGCGTCTAAGCAGTTCGGAATCTCCCGAGGCATCAAGTTGTCCCTCTTGTGATCGCGTTCGAAAACGATTGCGAAAAGAATTGAATATTGTCAAAAGTTTTTTGCGAATGCCCATCGCCGAAGTGACGTGGAACGGCGGTTCGAACGAGCATGGCTCGCAAACCATCATGGGAACGGTGGCGTAGAACTTCGAATGTTCGATCTGGATGCCCAATGCCGTTCGACATTGTTTACCGCAACGAACGCAACTTGCGGGAGAATATGATCGACGAAGCATCGCATCGATTGCTTTGAGATCGCTCTCCAGGTCACGTTCGGTACTAACCGGCTCTAATGACATACTCAGGCCTTCCGTGAGAAATCGATCAGAAGTACTTCACGAATCGATTCCGAACGACATCTCATTTCGACTTGCGCAGGACAGCAGCTTCGACCTGTTTATGTGAAAGTCGTGATGCTTTAATCGTATCCAAGCCAGATTGACCAATCTGCACACAACGACTTGGTACCCGTGTACGCCGCACCCGCGATTCGACCAGCGACTTTCCCAAATACCAGTCTACTGCAAGCCGGTTCCCCAACACCAAAGATTGCATCACTGAGCAAAGTTGCGGTGCAGAGAATAAGCGAGGTGCAAATCGCGATGGACCGAAAGCTGAGATTTGTACTTTTCACGGAGGACGGACCGGGCCATCGTTCGTCATGACCGACTTTGCCGGTCGGCCGACGTTCCACATTCCGTATTTTTTCTTATTTCCAGAAAAACGGCAGATTTTCGAGTGATAATGCAGAGCCATTTTCGCCATGGTGAAGATTGGCAAACGAAACTCGCGTGGTTCACTCCAACTGTCTCTCGGAGCCTTGCAATGTCTATGACAACAACGACTGCTGGTGTGAAAAATCAGGGACCCTGGTGGCATCGATTTTCGATTCGATTCTGCACGATTCTATTGTTCATCCTTGTCTATCAGACGATCGGATTTCTTACCGACGACATTTGGCGGCTCGCCGGACCTGATTATCAAGAGTTGGAAGCGAAATCGGCGGCTGCTCCCGTTCAGGCCAAGGTCGATGCCATCAACGCCGAGATCGGAAAGTTACAGCGTCTTTCGCGAGACAAGCGTGTCAACCAGACCGAACTACGTGAAATCACGGCGACCTCGCAGCAGACGTGGAGTCAGTTGCAGGAGTTTCGGAAGCTGGCGATTACCAAGCAAAAAGAATTGTCGCCATCGGAACAGCAGGCGCTGGATGACGCGCAGATACTGTTCCTGAAGAACCAGCAGGCGGGCCTGGAACTCCAATCGGAACTCGCTGAACTGACACGTAAAGAAGCGAGCCTGCACGATGCTCTGGAAGACACACAGACAGAGTTAAGACAGCACCAATCCAAGATTCAGGTCGAGTACGCGCAACTGATGAGTCGCCATCAGTTCTTTCTGGGATGCATGCAGTTATTAGTGCTGATTCCATTGATCATCGCGAGCGGGTATGGATTTTACAGGTCACGTCAAAGTCGCTGGCTCCCGTTCGTCCAGGCGTTCGGGGGCGCCGTCATCCTGAAGGTGATTGTGCTGCTGCATTCGTACTTCCCGCTCGACATGCTGATTTATCCGCTTGTTGCGACCGGGTTGATCGTCGTGGGGGCACTTCTGTGGGGGCTGATTCGGCTGGTATCGCAGCCGAATCGTCAGTGGCTTCTTCGTCAGTATCGGGACGCCTATCAATCGTTTCTGTGCCCGATCTGCGATTACCCGATTCGTCGCGGGCCATTGAAATTCCTGTTTTGGAATCGCAAGTCGCTGAAACGGTTGCAGATTCCGCAGCAGATAAGCGGGGCCGCAGATGAGAAATATACTTGCCCCTGCTGTGCAACGTCGCTGTTTGAGGAGTGCCCGTCGTGCCATCACATCCGGCATGCCTTGCTTCCAGCCTGTGAATGCTGCGGAACACTTAAGGAACTCGGCCCGGCGAATTGACCTTGGGCAAGAACCGTCAAGTATGGCTGTACCCTGTCTGCTGTTGTCCACGATACGGTTACCCAAGCCTCGCACAAATTCTACGCCGACATTGCTGGGCAGTTGCGATGCTCACGCGGGATGGTTCGCCTAAGGTCACGAATTTCCATCTGTACCTAAAGCCGCATCCCCGCTTGCAACAACGTTCACGGTCGATATTCTTCACAGAATGCGATATTTGTTCCGGCCAGTGTTGCCATTGTCTGAATTCTAATTCCGTTAACCGCCATTGGCGGAAATCATTGCAAAGCATTCTTTTATGTTGACCATCGCCGCCGCCTTTGAAAAGCTTCTGGCGACCGTTGTACCACTCCCGCCTGTACGACTTCCCCTGGCGGAATCACTCGGATTGACACTCGCCGAAGATGTCGTTGCGGCCGACGATTCGCCGCCATTTGATAAGTCTCTGATGGATGGCTATGCCGTTCGCTCGACGGACTTTGTCGAGGGAGTGGCCACGCTGGATGTGATTGATCTGATTACGGCGGGACGAGTTCCCACAAAATCGGTCGGTCCTGGGCAGGCGATCCAGATCATGACGGGGGCTCCGATTCCGGCCGGTGCCGACCTGGTTGTCAAGGTTGAAGAATCAGTGCGCGAAGACGATCGAGTCAGGATTGCCACACGAATGACTGCAGCGGGTGCCAATCTTCTGAAACAAGGTACGTCTGTCCGCACTGGTGCGACAGTCTTGCATGCGGGGCTGAAGTTGAACGGAGCACGCATCGGGGCACTCGCCGAATTGGGGTGGGCTCAAGTCCTCGTTCATCGTCGACCGACGGTCGCAGTTCTCGCCACCGGCGATGAACTGGTCAACGTTGATCAGCAGCCGGGGCCGGGACAAATTCGTAACTCGAATCAGGCAATGCTTGTCGCGCAGATTCAGGCAACAGGTGCAATCACCGTTCCTCTCGGAATCGCTCGCGATGATCGCGATGATTTGCGAGCCCGGATTGCCGTCGGATTGCAATCGGATCTGCTGGTTCTCTCTGGAGGTGTCTCGGCCGGAACACTCGATCTTGTTCCGAGTGAATTCGCCGCAACCGGGGTCCGTGAAATCTTTCACAAGGTGGAAATGAAGCCTGGCAAGCCAGTCTGGTTCGGCAGCCGATCTGATGAAATGAGTCAAAACTACGTCTTCGGCCTGCCGGGTAATCCGGTCAGCAGCATGGTCTGTTGTGAGTTGTTTGTTCGAACGGCGATCCGGCGACTGATGGGCGAATCGGACGCGATGCCGCAGTCGATTCCCGCGCAGCTCGAGCACGATTACGCAGCTCGAGCTGACCGACCAACTTACCACCCCGCTCGACTGACATGGACAAGTGCCGGACCGCGAGTGACGCTTGTTCCGTGGCATGGATCTTCGGATCTTTGCGGTACGGTCTCCGCCAATGCGATGGCATTTCTTTCTGGAGAAGCGAGACAATATGCATCCGGTATGGTTTTAGACACGTATGCGTGGTAGCGCGTTGATGCGTGATAGCCATGGGGGTCACATCCGCACCCGCTTCTCGAGCCCCGTCGGCCGCGACCTTTACTCACTTCTTGTTGAACGAATCTTGGCGAGTGCTACCAGCGAAGGCCAGGAGTTTTGGAGATTGTGACATAGAGATGCCTTTCATCACCTGAGGGAAAGCCGGGGTGCTGTTCGACGTCAATTCAAGTCAAAGAGCATGATCTCAGCCGATTGACTCGCCACGATTTCCAGTTGATTTTCCTGACGGATTGCCGCACCATCGCTGGTTTCAAGCGGTTGCCCGTTGAGCATGACAGCTCCCTTCAGGACTTGCAGCCAGGCATGTCGTCCCGGCAGAAGGCTGTGGTTGACCGAGTGGCCTGCGTCGAGGCTTGCCAGATAGATCCGAGCATCCTGATGAATCCGCAGTGATCCCTCTGCCGCATCCTGCGATGCGACCAGTCGCAGGCGATTGCACCGTTCGTGATCTGGAAATCGCTTCTGTTCGTAACTCGGCTGGATGCCAGTACTCTGAGGCAGCAGCCAGATCTGGTAGAGATGAACTGGTTCCGTTGGCGATGGATTGAATTCACTGTGTCGTATGCCAGATCCGGCGGACATCCGCTGGAACTCACCAGGCCGCAACACCTCACCGTTCCCCATGCTGTCCTTGTGCTCCAAGGCACCTTCGAGCACGTAGGTGATAATCTCCATGTCACGGTGACCATGAGTTCCAAAACCCATTCCGGGCTGAATCCGGTCTTCATTCATGACACGCAACGAGCGAAATCCCATGTGCGCCGAGTCCTGATAGTCGGCAAATGAAAAGGTATGGAACGCATTCAGCCAGCCATGATCGGCGTGACCTCGTTCTCCCGACTTACGTTTCAGAATCATGATGAACTCCACAAGGCTTCCGGCGATTTTGGGGCTGTCGTGTTGCGACCGGCCCGATCTCTGCGATAATACTTTACGTGTAAATAATCGTCGCGTCAATATTGTTTGTTGTGAGAGAGGTGGAATCTGGCTCGCGCTCGTCAGTCGCCTCCCCGGCTGCCCTTCTATTGGACTATCGCCAGAGATTTGGCGGCACCGACCGTCAAAATCGTTACAATCAACGAGGCTTATCACCGACGGCTTTCCTTGCAGTGATATGGAATGCGGGCCGGGTGGATGGTATGCCGATCTTGCTTCCGGTTGATGTGCGGAATTACCATCAATCGGCGGCACTTTCGACCGCGCAGAATCAGGGGAACAGTCGTGGGACGAATTCAACGAGCATTGGTATCCTTGGTCGCCGCCGTTCCGGCGGGGTTCCTCGCTTTTTTGCTGGTCAACACGTTCTTAAATAGTGCTGACAAGCTCAATACGACCTTCCAGGTCGTCTGTGGCGTCGTACTGGCGTGTGTCGTCGTGGTCATTCTGATGCCGTTTGCCTTGCTGATTTTCGGTGGTCCGAAATCCAAATCGGACGACGATGAGACGCCGAAGGGCAAGTCCGTTGACGAGGATGTCGAGACCATTGATGACGACGATGCGGCCGAAGCCGACGAAGACGTCGAATCTGACGAGACACTCGGTTTTGATGACTCGGATGATGGTGACATCATGGCCGACAGCGACGATGAGATCGCAACGGGTTCGGGAAGTTCGCTCGATGAAATCGAAACCCTCGACTTCGAAGACGATGAAGTCGAGGAAGAGGAAGAACCCGCTCCCAAGAAGCGGAAGAAGTAATCTTCTGACCTCGCATCAACCGACGAGTTGCATCGCTCCCGACAGCAATTCGTGGCAGTCGAGCCAGACCAGGCCACACCCGACGCACGAATCGACGATGATCCGATTCATCTGGAACACTAATCTCCGCTGATCTCCACTGATTCAGACGGAGAAAGAAAAGGCTTCGTCAGCATACGATGGTTCGCATCCATCTGCTCTTGATTAGCGTGTATCAGCGGAGATCAGCGGAGATCAGCGTTCCAAATCCCGTTCTCCAGACCCGGCGGCGTTGTGATCGGCCCCGTCCGTAGTTCGCTGACGGAGACATTCTGCAACTCATGTGTCAGCCGACGAGTTGCATCGCTCCCGACAGCGATTCGTGACAATCGAGCCAGACCAGGCCACACCCGACGCACGAATCGATGACGATCAGGTTCGGGCCGTAACTGGGATGGGCCTGCATCGACCTGCGGCATTCCGGACAGTTGACGCGTTTCAGCCGACGTTCCTCGACTTGAAAGGCAGACTGTAATGCCGCCTCGCGGAATTCAGCGCGACGGTTACGAACGAACATCGCGAACACGTTATTGTCGAGCAGTACTCCTTCGCATCCCGCGCAGTGTTCTACTTTCAGTCCGTCGATGGCGGCCAGAGTCAAACGGCGCCGGCAACAGGGGCAACACAATTCCCCCGGTTGATTCAGCGATAGAATCTGTTCGCCAGATCCGTCCGGTACATCAACAAAGCGATAAGAACGGCAAATTTCGCAGGCAACGATCGGGCTGATTCCATCCCAATCGAGCGGAACTTCACAATTATGGCAAATCATTGAGCCAGTTCCCAAAGGGGACGAAGGTGGGCTACTACCACCAAGCTAGCTCAAGAATTGATGCGATGAGGCAAATTTGCCTCGCATTCGTGATCAGGTCAGTCCGCGGATCGGCTCGCCGTAATAGATGTGATGGGGGCGAGCGAGGTCGTCGTACCAGGCCACTTCGCCGGGCAAACCGAGTGCCGAGTAAATTGTCGCGGCAAAGTTCTCGGGAGTTTGAGGATCTGCTGCGGGATAGGCACCGATCTTGTCCGACGATCCGATCACACGACCGCCTGCGATTCCACCCCCTGCCAGCCAGACTGTCTGAACAGCGCCCCAGTGATCGCGGCCGGGAAGCTTGTAATGTTCCGGAAGCCCGAACACCTTGGGGGTTCGGCCAAACTCACCTGCCATCACAATTAACGTTTCGCCAAGCTGTCCGCTGGCTTCGAGGTCATCCAGCAAGGCTGACAAACATTGATCGGTGGGCGGAAACAGAAAGTCCTTCAGGTTGGGAAATGCGTTCCCATGGGTATCCCAAGCTTCGTTGTTACCCAGATTCACCTGGACCAGATTGACACCCGCTTCGACCAACCGCCGGGCCATCAACATCGACCAGCCAAACGAATTCCGTCCGTAGCGATCCAGTTCGGCGTCAGAAGCGGAAGTGACATCAAACGCGCGACGGACCTGTTGATCCGTTAACAACGAAATCGCCGACTGCCGATGCCGATCGAATTTTTCGGTTGTCGCTGCGGCCTCTAATTGAGCTCGCTGGTGGTCGATCCCTTTCAGCAATTCCAGGCGATTTGCCAGTCTGCCTCGCGTGAGAGCCTCGGGAAGCGTCAGATTGGGGGCCTGAAACGCCAATGACTTCGTACGAACTCCCCCGCGTGCGTGATGAAATTCATAGTCGGGAAAGGCCCCATAAGTCTCGCTGTTAAAGGGGGACGCATCAATGAACCACGGATCACGTCGAGGCCCCATTTCGCCAGCAAACTGCCCAGGGATGACGCGTCCGGTACGATGGATCAGTCGCTCTGGAAGGACGACCGCGGGGGGAAGATTATTCCGGCGTTTCGTCAAATCTCCTGCTATTGCGGCAATTGAGGGCCAATCTCCCGGCATCGGTTTGTTGGCATTGAAGGTCGGCGGTGCAGTGCTGCGGCCGGTCAGCATAATGTGATGACCGAGCGAATGGTCATTCGAGGGATGTGTCATTGATCGTACGAGCGACCACAGATGACTGCGCGCCGCAAGTTTCGGCAAGTGCTCACAGATTTCGAGTCCGGGCGTCCGAGTGGCAATCGGCTGAAACTCGCCCCGGATATTATCGGGTGCCATCGGCTTCATGTCGAAGCTGTCGTGCTGCCCTAATCCCCCTGACAGAAATACGTAAATCACCGAACGGGCTGAATAGGTTTTCGCCAGCGATTCTGCGGCGGCTTCGCGCAGTGCCGAAAGATGGTTTCCTCCCAACCCCAGTAATCCGACCGTTCCCGCCTGTATTGCGGTACGTCGAGAGAACCCGGGGTGAGCATACGGCACATTCATCGCAAGCTCCGGACCAGAACACAAACATCGGAAAGCGTTGTTATGTTGTTAGGGTACTCGCTGCCCGAGGACCGTGCAAGACGAGTGGCCCAACTATGAAACCCTCGCTACTGGGCACCCGCAACGAGGGGTAGCTGCGCCGTCGGTGGACTCGATTCGATCGACGCTCGAATCTGGAAACGAAACACGGCCCTTGCGGGCCGTGTGATTGGTCATCTGATTGTCCGCGAGATCGGGCAACTGGATTGTCCGAGTTAGAACCGGAGTTCACCGCCGACGGTCAATCCCTGGATAATGGAATCGGTAAACGTGGGAGTGAAGAACCCTCCACCGTTCGCATTGACGTTGTAGCCGATCGAGTCATACGGACGTGTCAGAGATCCGGCCCACATCACGTTGTATGCAGCAAACACGTGAGCATACTTTGCGACCGAGATGCGGGTGTAAAGCTTCAGATCTGCGACCGGGCTGAAAATCGTCGCTTTCTTTGAGTTGCTGGTGTTCGTTCCGTCGAACGGAGCATTGATTGAAGTCACGGTTGCCGAGTACGAATTCAACCCCAGCATGATCTTGGGTTCAGCACCGAAGGTGACTTTCGAGATGGACAATTCTGAGCGAACACCAAACTGTGGCCCATAGGAATTGTTGTTACTGGACGAGTAGATGGCACGGGGGTTTGGGGTCAGCGTCACGTTCCCCAGATTGTCGGTGACGGCAACTTCATACACCCCACCCTGCGACAATGATTCACGGTAGTTCAAGTAACGGAAGCCGAGCAACGGGCTGATGGTGAGCAGATCGCCCGTACCACTGTTTGCCGCGTCCATGATGTAGTTTGCTTCTGATCCCCAGATACTCGTTTTCATCACGGCCTGGTAGCTGTCGGTAAAGAGCAGGACGTTCTGACTTCCAGGAACATTGATCGGTTCTCCAATAAACACCGCCGGAACTGCCAGGGCTCCTGACACTGCGTTCGGAGGAACTTCCTGAGTGATCATTGACGTTCCATCGTAGGAATTCTGGCGAGTCCCAAGGATGAATGCTGACATTTCGAAATTTCCTGGTCCGACCGGCAGCCCGAACGTGCCACGGTATCCCGGGACATTCGAAATGTTGAAGTCACCCAATGTCGGTTGAACGACAGCGGCGACGACAGTTCCAATGGGATTCTGGAGCCCGAAGGTGGTCGGTGGAAGCAACGGTGGGTTCTGCTGAAGCACCGTTGACGTGGTATACCCTCCGTTCGGTGCAGCCCCGAGAACTACGTCACCTGGTTTACTGGCCGCCCACAGCAGGAATTCACCACGGTAATAGGAATGGCGAAACACGTTCTTAAGCGCGGTTTCAAACGCCGAGTCCTCGTGGCGAAACCCGAGATCGTCCGGCAATTGCTCGTAGATCATCGGTGGCGCAGCAGGTGGTGCTGGATACCCCGAATAGGGGGCTCCCTGCGGAGGGGCTTGCCAGTTGCCTGGTGGCCCACCATTGCCATACCCGCCTTGAGCCCAGCAAATCCCTGGGATCAGGGCTGCCAGCACGAAGAGCGAACCAAGCGTCATTCGCTCGGACATGTTCGCGTTCCTGGGAAGTTGTAAGAAATTCGTAGCATTCAACAGTAGATTCTCGGTCGGATCGGTAGCCGGGAAACGGCCGACCGCGCCGACTTTGACGGTTGTACTATCAGTATCGGTCGTAACGAGAGTATCTCTTGGGGAAAATCTGACATTCAGAGACGCTTCCTGCGTTTGCTCAATGAGTTTTGGCTGTGGACGCGTCCCCTGTCAGGGCCGAACCGCTCGTTAGGGGTAGAAGTGACTTCCAATTACGGCAGAATTTGCCTGAACGGTGGCCTAAACAAGTGTGAGCATCCCTGCGGATATGGAACGCGTATCGAAAAGACAGCTCAACGACCGTTGAACTCCAACCAAAGAATTCCGCCAAACCACTGACAGAGACAGGGGAAGGAACGGGGCACGGAGGCCCGGATGGATACGGCGAAGATGATGTGGAATTCATCTGCTGGGCTTCCGGAATCCGTGAGACTCGTTGCGACGGATCTCTTCCGTGACTTCGGTGTTCTTCGCGTTCCTGGTGTCACTGAAAATGAAACTGGGTCACAAGTCCGCGAGGAATTGTGACCCAGCTTCAATCAACATGTCAGAATGGCCATTTGCCACGATTGACTCGGGCCGTGTTTAGGTCGTCAGGATCAAGGAACAGGAGTTCCGTTCACGATGATCTTGCCATTGAAGACGTTGGCAGGAGCATTGAACCACGGGAACAACGAACTGGCTCGATTGTTGATCAAGATTCTGTTGTCCGTGACTCCGAAGAGATTGACTCGCTGCAACTGTGGTGGAGGCCCGATAATTACGCTCTGAAAATCGATCCCTTGTGAGAGGAATGGACGAATGTTGAAGTTCGGCTCGGTCATCGTAATCGTGTTTCCGTAGATGCCGATATCCGTGTTCGGTGCCGTGACGGAGGTGAAGACCATTGCCTCCTGGGTTTGTGTCGTCGTCTGCATCGTAATCGTATTGTTGAAGATCTGTGTCTGCGAGTTCGTATCGAGACTGAACAGCATCGCGATATCGTCGGTACGATTCCCGATGATGACCCCGTTACCAGCATTTGGAGTCACGAAGTTCATGACGTTGCCACCAAATCCATCAAGGTTTCCGATGAGAATCGTTGCCGGAGCCCCAGCCGTGGTCACGTCGATCCCTGTCGTGGCAATTCCTCGTGGCGAACTGAATGTATTCCCAGCGATGTGGAAGAGTGAACCTTGCTCGCTGGCTGTTACTGAGGAAAGGTTGATGATCAAACCTTCTCCAGACCCCACACCGAAATTGAAAGTGTTTCCTTCGATGAAACCTGAGGCAACTGGTCCGTTCCAGTCAACATGCATGTCGGAAAGTAACGGAGTCGTCGCTGAATTGGTCACGTTCGTTAGAGACATCGTGTTGTTGAGAGCGGTCAGGGCCAGGCGTGCACCATTTCCAATCGGGATCGTTCTAATCAGTACGCCATCATTCGATGGAGGAGCCGGTGCCAGTTGTACCGGCAGGTTGGCATCCATCGTCGTTGTCGGAGCCACCGGACTCATGTCATGTGTGATGGTATTGCCATTCATCGTGACGGTGTAATCGCCGGTGTGTGCTGCTGTAAACAGAACTTCCTGAGAACCACCGAGGATGTTTCCGTTGTTGCGGATGATCGAGCTTTGCAGGGTAAAGAACGGGTTGGTTGTCTGCAGCGTACGATTCGAGTTCGTCAGCGGGACTGCCACTGCGTACACATTGATTCCGTACCGTCCATTCGTGTCGATCTGACTGCTGACGACTGTCAGGCCAGGCGTATTGGCATAGATGCCGTTTTCGGTATTTCCCGTGATTCGCATGTTTGTCAGGCTGACGGTTTCCGAGTTACGAATGAAGACGCCGTCCAGCAGCGAGGACGTGATCACCCCACCGGAACCGATGGCACCATTGACACCGCCCCGCACTGTAAATGTCGCGGGATGGACTGTCGTGTTGTTTTGTTTAACTTCGCTGCCCGAGTTCACGTTGTTGTCCAGGAAAATCCCGTTAGCAGGCGAATTCGTGGAGCTCACCGCAGTCAAGCCGACTCCGATCGTGGAGTTCTGAATGACGACGGCCCGGCCCGTATCCGAACGGATCGTTCCCGAGGATGACGTGAAACCATTGGAAGGAGGTGTTGATGCGGTCGCCAGGCTGATGATCGCTGGCCGCGTACCCGAGTTGTTGACAAATAGCGACGTACCACTTCCCGTATTCAAAGTGGTGCGATTGATGTCAAGAATACTCGCCGTGACTCTTGTACGATTGCCCGCGGCAGGTCCACCCCCCGGGCTCGGGTCCAATCCTTCGATATCCAGTCCAGACGCATTGTTGGGACCTCCGCCCACAGTGCCTTCGATATCAAGATTCGCAAACGTCACATCGCCTGCAATGCGGCTGGACTGAACTGCCGGAGGATTGAATGGATCTCCAGTACCCGCAACCCCGCCGGAGCCGACGTTGTAGTAGTAATTGTCATGAATCAGGACAGCCGTCGACTGATTCAGAGAATTGTTTCCGACAACCGTCGTGTTGTTGAATGTGACGGGATGATTCATGTGCTGAATCTGGATTCCGATCCCTTGAGCAGTCACGACGTTACCGCCGCGATTGTCGATGCTGAGGGCATCAAAGTTGATAGCACCAGTAATCGGAAGTGGAACGGCAAGAGGCAATGCTACTGCTGGCGAAATCACGGTCGCAGGGTTTCCGATATTCAGGCTGACCCCGGTCACCTGGTCGATCACTGTCTTGCCATTGATCACATTGAATTGACCACTGTTTTCACCTGTGACACCAATATCGATCCCGTCCCGACCGCCACCCGAAATCGAAATCACGGTTGCGGCAGCCTGGAGTGGTCGGAACGTCAAGTTGGCGGCATTGTTTTCATAGGCCATCGCCGGGAACAACGGCAAGGCACCTGCTGCCGTATTGATCGTGATCGGCTGCAGAACGCTGATCGATCCACCGGGATTGTTATGAACATTGAAGCCGACACGGTTTCGATTCTGGACCGAGATCGTTGCGCCGGAAGTTGCGGGAGTGAAATTCACAAAACTGCTGGAATCATGAATATTGATGGAATCAGTTGCGGCACCGTTAACTGCGATCGATCCGACGAACGAAACGCGGGATCCATTTCCAGCACCGCCGGTCAGTTCAATCCCGTCCCCGTTTGTGTTGACAAGTGTCATGTTGTTCAGAATCGCTTGTCCGTTGATGTCGTTCAGGCGGACACCGCCACCGCGACGAACCGGCTGCAATGAACCGTCGAAGATATCCGAGTTCTGCATATCAATCACACTGCCGGCGGCGGTGTTGTCGATACTGAGCGAGTAGCCTCCCAGAGCAGCCACAGGGACTTCGTGGTTGATACGACTCGTGCGCGAGGTATTCGATTCCTTACCAAAGTTGAACCTGCCGCCGTTTGCCATATTGGTGATGTGCAGTCCGATTTCATTTGACGGATCACCAAGGTTGTTGATCAGGGTTCCGTTCATGGTAACCTGCCCATTGACCGCATTCAGGAAGACACCGTCTCCCCTGGCGAAGTTAACGTCGTTCTGATTGGCGATCACGTTGGCGACGCCATCCCCGACAATTCCGCGACCTGCCGGTCCACTGCCTGCGATACTGGAGTCACCGATCTGGAATCCGCTGAATTCGCTGGATGCCGCTGCCGAACCACTGACGAGAGTCACGGCATCGCCAGCCTGGTTTGTGAAGAGTGGACGATTGATAAACGTCGCTGGAGTGGCTCGCGGCAGCAGAACGTTGCCAAGTCCCGAGATCTGGATGGTGTGTTTCACGTTCTGGCGAACGTTGTTGGTGTCTACATACGTCCCTTCACCCAGGATGCGAACACTTGGAATCAGAGTCACAGTATTGTCTGGTGCGGCTGAGTAGGTACTGTTCGCGTGGACGTAGATGATATTACCACGCTGATCCAGCGGGTTCGGGAACGTCGCATTGAGTGCTGTCTGAGCCAATGTCAGATTCTGCCAGGGGTGTTCGACCGTACCGTCAGCACCCGGCAGTGGCGCGTAGCTGGCCACGTGTTCGAAGAAATACGGCTGGTTCGTGACCGGATTGATCGCGATCTTGTCTTTGTCGATCACAGGAATTCGGGCCACAGCAACGTTGTAGCCACGACGAACCATTTCGGTCATGCGGTCGAACTGAGTTCGCTTCTGATCTTCTGGCTGACGGAAACCACCATAAGTCCAGGTGGCACCGAAGACGACGCTGGTGTCAAAGATCTTGTCATTCAGCACTTCGAGTTGAACCGACAGGTTCTGAACGACATTCAGCTGAGCTCGGGCCTTCCAACCAGTGAATCCCTGGACACTGGTTCCGTTGTAGTGGTAACCACCGCCAAACACTCTCAAGTCATGCCGCTGTGGAATTCGGCCAGGAATCGGAATCCCGAATTCCCAGTCGGCTCCGCGCAGCGCATCACCAAATGTCAGCAGGTTGTTGTAAAGGAGTTGATGGCCAACAAAGTGCTGACTCCCCTGGACGAGTTCCGTGGACAGCAGACGCTCCATTTTCCCGTTGGGAATGTAGGCATTGGCTCGAGCGTCCAGCAAAGTTCCCAATGATTCGAATCCGAATCCGACTTCACGGAACAAACCACCGCTGGAGTTGTCGTAGTCGTAGAAGGCGTTCGCACCCCAGATTCGGTCCCACCGTTCCGAGTAGTAGCGAATACCGCCCCCCAGGTTCATGCCCCATCCATCACTCGCTGCCCGAAAGCCACGCAGGCTTCCGAAGACCATCGCGTTATTGATGAATCCATACGGCATGATTTCCAGAGGAACGATTGTATCGGTACGACCTACGGCTGGACCGGTCGAGACGCCGGCACGAAACAGCGTTCCGTAAGCCTGGCCTGTCCGGCCGCTGATCTGGTCGCCAAACAGCAGTCCATCTTGAACGGCGTCACCGAACTCGGTCCGAGAACCAGACGGTGGAATCCGCAGCGACTGCGGTTCTGCCCCTGGGTCGGATTGAGCCCGGAAGACTTCTGGCAACGGAGGCAGGGTGAGATCGTCCTGCCCGAAGCCTGTCCGTGCGAAAAGCGACAGCACCAACCCCAGGCCAAGCCCAAGAGAGTACTTTGAAATGGATTGCATTCGAGCGATAAGCCGCTGTGTCGACACGTACATCGATTCACCTCTGCGGTTGCGGAAGGACGCGGGCATACCGCGACCGAAACCGGATGGGGGCGATCAAACACTGGATGTGAATTGGGAGAAACGGACGGCGGGTTGTAGCTTCCGCCAAAAAGCGGATCAATGCGAATCAAGGGCGCCTGTCGACGTAACTCCCTGTTTTGGACCGATTTCTTTGAAAAACCGGCCTCGGTCCGAGTTGCCAATTCAGGGAATCGGCACGACCTGCCGTTCGAATCGTAAAAACTCGGCTGGACAAGGTCTTTTCAGGAGTAGCGCTGCGTCACGGGGCCAGGAAAGAGACCGATTCATCATGGCCAGGGTCAGAGAAAGTGATCGAAGTGGCCGCCCAGAGCGTGAAAACAGCCTCCGATTCGAGCCCATTGCTGGTCAATTGACAGCGAAATCAACTCGATTCAGCCCGTTTCAGACGTGCCGCCCATCGCGCGCTGGGGGCTTCCACCAAGATATAGAGCAGATGACCTGCCACCAGACTGGCAACGATCGCAACCAGATGAATCACTTGCGATTGAACTTGTGTTGGTGAATTTCCATAGGTCTTCCATCCGGCGGAAACGATCAGATGGCAGACCGGAAAGTGTATCAGGTAAAGGCTATATGAAATTCGACCCAGATATTGGAGCGGCCCCCAGTTCAACCAGAGATGCAATGCGTTCAGCCGCCCTGCCGAGTAAATTGCGAGGGCCGTCAGCAGGGCCATGGAGTTTTCGTAACGCCACTCCGCGTCCAGATACAGTTCGACGATGGCGATGACAATCAGGCCCAGCAGGACCAGGCGTGGAACGGTTCGATCCAGTGTCCACCAGGTACACATTCCCAAAAAGAACATCCATAGAAAATGTGTGATCCAGGGCGACGTACTCTCCATGGTTCGCCAATGAAACAGCGATGCGAGGGCCAACGGCCCGAAGACGATCAACAACCCCCAGGGAGATGGTTGCGGAAGATTCTGATCCGGCCGGCGAAAAAGTCGCTGAGCAAGTCCCCAGCCCAGCACCGCGACCACGTAAAACTGCATTTCGATGCAGAGTGTCCAGATCCCGGCGCTGAGGGCTCCGACGTCTGCCACGTCCTGCAAAAACGCCATATGGGCGACAATTCGAGTTGCTGTCAGATGGCCATCCATCGGGGAAGGGAGCGTCAGCAGATGCCGGCAGACCAGATCCAGGAGAATGACCGCGAACAGCACAACCCAATAGGCAGGAATCAGGCGAGCAAGCCGTCTGCCAATAAACGAGACGACTTCAGGGCCCGTGAACCAGGTTTTTCGCAAGGTATAAGCGATGACGAAACCGCTGACGACCAGCAGTATCTGAACTCCACCTCGCAACTTCATGAATGCTGCGTCGACAATCGCAGGGTACGATTCCAGCGTCGGCCACGGTTTTGGTTCATACCACCAGAGGTGAAATATCAATATCGATAGTGCCGCGATACCACGCAGACCATCGACAAATGCAAATCGCGATACCGGGGCGGAAATGGGGGTGATCGGGGAGGATGAGGAGACCGATGGAGAGATCACTCCAGGGGCTTCTCCGGTGGGATTGCCCCCTTGATTGACGCTCGACATCTCGTGATCCCCGGGTTCAGCCCGGAATTTCAACCGGGGCTCGACGTTCGTGCCTCTGGGATCGCCAATCCTTCTGATTCAGCGATACTCAAACCGCTTTGCGTGCTTCCGGTGGCTTGGCCACATTTTTGGGACCATTTCGAGCCTGTTCCGCCAGCCCTTCAGCGGAGATCAGGTCGACAAGTTCCTGCGCAAGTCCGTCCATTTCAATAACTAATGCGTCAACTCGCCCTGACAGGTACATGTACATGATCAGTGCCGGAATGGCGATCATCAAGCCTACTGCGGTCGTTAACAAGGCCAATCCAATCCCGGCCGCCAGTTCTTCCGATTTTCCCATGGCCGCTTTAGTTGCAATCGTATTGAACGATTCAATCATCCCGACAACCGTGCCCAGCAAACCCAACAGCGGGGCGACGGTTGAGGCTCCGTTCAGCACTCGTAAATGCTTGCGAAGTTGACTGACCTGCCGTTCCCCGCCATCGATAATGGCTTGTTCGACCTCAACACTGCTCTTTCCCCACTTCCGCAGACCATGGGCGAAGATAAAAGCGATCGGGCTGCCACTCTCTTCACACAGCTTCAAGGCCGACTTGGGATCGAGCTTTCCCTCTTCCAGATGCTCAAAAAAACGTCGAACAAACGGGCGTGGAATCACGCGTCCTCGCCGCAGTACGACAAGACGTTCGATGGAAAACCAGACCACAACGATCGATGCCAGACCCAATGGGTAAAGAAAAGGCCCTAATGCAATCAGGACTTCCATCGGCTCGCGCGGGATCCCTTTCGGTGCTGGAGCCGGCGCCTTGGTCGGTTTGGCGGGAGCTTCTGCCGCAGGAGGTTCGCCTGGAGGTGACTGGGCCGGAGCTCGATGCAGCAGCACTCCCATGCCGAGCAATAGAGCCAGGCAGGTGGCGATTTGAATACCAGCGCGGCGTGGGGAAGGGATGCCCCGGAATCCTTCGGGCCGTCGATTCATCGTTCCATCTCTTTGGTAAAACCCGGCGTGATTACTACAGCAGACCATCGCTGAAGGCGAAGGCCCCCCGTGAGGTATGGTCGCTAACACCTGCCAGACATTCTAATCAAACTGAACTAAAACCAAATGGAGATCGCAAAATCTGTTCGGGACAATCGACTTTTTCAAACTCAGGTCAGTCAAACTGGGTGGGCGGGGCTGGAGTGTCTTCGCGAAGCCCCGGAACAGATTTTTACGCTGAAGACCGGGGCGTCCCTTCGGTTCAGCCCTTGAACTTACCCAAAATTCGGACGCATAAGTTACAGCGGATCGTGTCCATCCGCCGCGCGATTGGTACTTCGATTTGTCACAGCGTGTCATTTCTTGTGGGCTGAAAGTCCACAAGCACAAAGCACAGGGCTTTAGCCCTGTGAACTGAAACCAAGCAAAATGTTCGACCTGAAAGGTCGCGAGAGATCATCGAATCGGAACCAGTTGATTTAATCGGGTTTCTTGCGACCTTTCAGGTCGCTGCATCACGTTCTCCCTACAGACACAGGGCTGAAGCCCTGTGCTTTGTACTCTTGGGCCTTCAGCCCAAATGAGACTGAAGCCTCAGTCGAATGGGTAGAGTGCGTAATATGGATCGTTGTTCAAGGCCCTGGCGGAAGCAAAAGTGGTACGCTCGCAGGACTCGCAGCTGGCGGAGCTAATACAGGTGGAGCCAGTTCCGGCTGAGCCTGCGGTGGAAGTTGCTCTGCGGGAACAAACGCATCTGCGGAGACGGGGGCCGGTAGTTTTCTCAAAGGAACCGTCCCACGATTGTTTTCTGCCACCCGTGTATGAGGCCACTTTTCGATCGGAACATCACGACCCACTGGATTTGGTGTGTATTGGGAACCCGGTGTAATGACCGGACCATCGGGCAGTGGTTTCGCCGGGAATGACGAACCGTAACCGGGTGTGACAATGATCTTCGGTCCACTTTTGGGTGCTGGTTCCGAATAGGATTGCTGACTGTTGCTCATCGGCGGAGCTTGGTTTGCCAGGCGGGAGCTGGCGCGTTCGATATTTGCCGATGGACGATATTCTTCGGCAGCCACGACGGGTCGACGAGTCGAATTGGAAGCCGCGGGCTGCGATTTCAGCGATGACGAATCGACCGTTTCTGAGCGGACTTCACGCTTATTGAAGAAGCTGACACGACGTGGAGTCATCCATTGTTTCAATCGGGACGTGACTGAACCACCGGGACCTTTCGGGGCGTTGGCACCTTCGGCCGGAACAGGTGGTGGGGGCGGGTCCATCGGGGACGAATGGCCTGGCGATGGAAGTTCTGGTCCGGGGGCTGGCAAATCAGGGACAGGCGACAGCGGAGCCCCTTCAGGCTGATGGAAATATGTTTCGCTATTCTGTGGATATGCGAATGGGTCCGACGTCGATGTCGAAGGCCGAGCCGACATGTTCTTCCAGGATGACATCTGCTTGCACCCGGATGAACTGGCCAAAGTCAAAGCGGCCACCACGACTGTCAAAAACCAACGAGAATTCTGGAAGCGAATCATAGAGCGATCTTTCCGGCCCGGAACGAACCAGTGCGTGCCATCAGCCCGCGACGTCACAGACACAAATGTGCAGCCTGTGGTGAGATGGGGACTTGCTCCGTCGAGTCCTCACAAGGGCGAACCACAACATCCTCAAGGTGAGGACCGTTCCCCTCGTACCGCAAGTTGTCAGACAACCATTTGATCGGCCAAACTTGCCGATCAGATACCGTGAATCGCCAGGTAAGATCACTGATTTGACTGATGGTCGTCCGAAATGACAGGAAGTCGGGATACAGCCCCGTTTCGATCTGCGGGAACTGTGCGCAACAATCGTTTCGTGCATGATGTATCGAGATTTCCGACGTCCTTCGAATCGGAACAGCCGAGCGGAACGGGACCGCAAACCTGTGAACGGCAAAAACTGCCGATTGTCGGTATTCTCAAATCTGTCTGAGGTTCACAATTCTGTGAGCCTCGTGCCCCATCACGACGTGGTTTTGGATTCGATCAATCTGCTGGAACGCGTTAGCGTCTGGTTTTAGTCATTGACTGCAGCGAGTGCGTGACTGCCGCAACCGTCAAACCGGAAGACCAAACATGCGATATGAACCCGTTCGAATCGGCGTTGTGGGCCTGGGACGATTCGGCCGTCTGCACGCTCTCACACTGGCGGGACTTGCTGAAGCGGAACTGGTGGCACTCGTTGCCAGGCGAGCCGACAGCCTGATTCAATTGAAGACCGAGATTCCCGGTGTGCCCGGATGGACATCGCTTGACCAGGCCGTTCAGGAGTCGACGGCGGAAGCCTGGGTGGTCGCCTGCACGACCGCAGAACACGTTCGTGTCGCAAGAATCTTGCTGGCGGCGGGCAAATCCGTCTTGCTCGAAAAGCCAGTGGCTGACAATCTCGAAGACGCTCTCAGTCTCGGTCCGCTGATTCGCCCGGATTCTTCCAATCTGATGCTGGGGCATATCATCCTGTTTAACAGCGAATTCCAGCAACTTCGAGAAGAGTCGGCCAGACGAGGTCCGCCAGACTTTATTGACTGTGTTCGTCATCGCCCGGCGAGTATCGTCGCAGCGTTCCCTGGAGAGAACCCTTTGCATGCAGCCATGGTGCACGATCTGTATGCAACTCAAGTGCTGTTAAATCGAGCCGAGCCGACGCGGTTTCAAGCCTGCTATCATCGAACATCAACAGGCGCCATCGATCTGGCGAACGCACAGTTGCAATGGGCCAACGGAACTCTGGCAACGTTAACTGCATCGTACATGACCCCGCCCGGCATGGCTCCTCGGGGATTTGACCGGATGGAAGTTTTTGGGAAAGGCTGGTCGGCAAGAATCCTGCCCAATCCCCGTCCGATTGATGTCTGGTCCGAATCGGCCGAATGGCCAATGCCACTCGAAATCCGTGCTGGTGCTGGCGGTCCGACCGGGATGATGGCCGAAGAACTCAGAACCTTCTGTCGAGTTGTTCGGGGGCAGACCCCGGTTCCCACAGGAGCAACCTATCAGGATGCCATTCAGGTCCAGCGATGGATGGACAAGCTGACCGAGTCTGCTGAAAATCGATAACAGTCGAATCCCAATTGGACCATACACTATGAGACTCCTTCCGACTCTGTTCGCCTCCGGACTCATGCTTGTCACATCTGCTACGGTGATAGCGGACGAAATCCCCAAAGATTCCCCATCACCCAAAGCCGCCACAGTGGGCGCCGAGATGGCAGGAAGAAGCGTCGTCTACAAGCATTCTGCCGGCAAACCACGACGAATGGAGATCTATTCTCGCCCAAACCACGATCCGGCAACATCAAAGGTCCCGGGCCTGATCCTGTTTCATGGCGGTGGATGGAGTGGCGGGTCATTGGATCAATTCCGCGTTGCCTGTTCGTACTTCGCCAGCCGTGGACTTGTCTGTGCCACAGCGGAATACCAGATGTTGAATGCCAAAGACGCGAAACAGTTGCCGCAGGGGGAGACACGCAAGCGAGTCTGTATCACCGACGCCAAGTCCGCCATCCGATGGTTCAAGCAACATTCGGCTGAGTTAGGAGTTGATCGCGAGAGAATCATTACGGGCGGCGGTTCTGCCGGAGGGCATATCGCAGTTTTGGCAAGCACCAATCCAGGACTCAACGATCCCTCAGATCCTGCAGGCATCGACACGCGCGTGGCCGCATATCTGTTGTTTAATCCCGCGTTCGCTCTCGATGATTCGAAAGATCTTGAAGTTGATGTTCGGCGATTTCTCAAGGCAGAGTTTTCTCCGGCGATCGTCTTCTTCGGAAACCAGGATCCGTGGAAAGCGGGCTGGGACCTTGCTTATGCAGATCTGAGAACCGGGGGAAATACGACGACTGAACTTCAGTCGGCGATCGGACAGTCGCATGGCTTTTTCAATAAGGACCCGTGGCGCACCACCACGCTGATTGCAGCAGACCGCTTTCTCGTGAAGCGAGGATTGCTTTCGGGCGAACCCACACTGATGCTCCCCGCGACGGGTGAGAAACTGGTCGCTGAGAAACTTGAGTAGCAAAGTCACGTGTTTATGGTTTAAGCCATCAGCCGGAACGCGCTAGCGTCCGGTTCGAACGGTGGGAGACGCTCAGTGGTTAACGCAACCGCAAGGTGACGTGATGAACTCTCCAAATCGGTCAACAATCGAAGCTCGCGCTTCGCACCGTTTTCAAATTCCTGCGCAGAAGGTCTTCGATGCATGGCTAGATCCCGCCAAGGTTCGGGCGTGGATGGCCAGCGCACTGAAAGGCTTCGGGCTCTCAGGTGAGATGCGGCGCGTTGAAATCGCCCCGCAAGTCGGTGGCAAATTCTGCTTTTCTGACCTGCGTGGCGGGATGGAAGCGGTTCACCGAGGTACGTATCTGGAACTGGTCAGACCGTCTCGGATCGCGTTCACATGGATCGTTGGGGAAAGCGATCCTGCTGATGAAGTGGCAGACGCGCCTTCCAAAGTCACGCTGACCATTGAACCCGATGGAACTGGCTGCATGGCGACGCTTGTGCACGAAATGGATCTCAAATGGGCCGAGTACGTGTCTCGCACTGAACAGAGTTGGACTCGCATGCTACAGGCAATTGAGTCTCTTGCTGACCCCTTGATGCCGGGGAATTGATTGTCGTCCAACGTCGCCATTCGAAGATCATCAATGATGAACGGTTCGAACCTTCGATCAACGTAGCGAAGTGAACATTTGAATGAAGAGTATTGAAAAATGCATCGAAGATATCCGCCTGCATCCTGAAGAGATTTCTCCGAGGCTGGATCTTGCGGATTGTCTGCAGCGACGAAAAAAAATGCTCGCGACGTGGATGCGAGTCAGTCTGGCGCAGGATCAGGCATTCGCACCGCTTGGTAGTACATTTCCAACTCTCTCGGTTTGTTCGGCAGTCTGTGGTACATCGTACGTCTGTCGCAATACCACGGACTTGGAGCAGAGTCTGAAACGCTGGGAGCAAATCTGTCCGACGTACTGGCAAACACCTGCCCATTGTCGTATCGGGACATACTACGGGCGGTGGGTATTTTCCTGCTGGGCGACCAACTCACCAAGTAATCGTGAACAGACGGACGAACTCGGAAGAATGCTCTGGTTGGAACGACTGTGGCGCGACGGGCTGCTGGAAATCATTGAGTTTAATCTCGGTCGGGCAGAGAGCGCCGGTCCACTGTTCGCATGGCCGGAAGCCATTCGAAATCTTCCGTTCTTTCTGAATGCCGCTCGGGCCTTCGATCCGGAATTCACGGAAGAACTCACTCGACAACTCTTCTCGTGGCCATCCTTGGTCGGACTTTATTTGACGACGGGAACATTTCCCAAGGCTGTCGTTGCCGATCTCCCCTCGCTCACTCCCAGGCTTCAGTTCCTTTCCGTGGAATCCGAAAGCCGCTCTCGCGAGCTGGATGCGATCATCAGCGGTTTGCCTGATCTGCCAAACCTGCGACTCACCGCTCTGTGGGGACCTGCGATCTCACGAGAAAATATCGCGGCTATCGCCAAGAGCTGCAGTATTTCCGCCCTCGCAATCAACTCAAGACATCTGACCAGAGGCGACCTTTTTACTCTGGCAGATATGAAACGGCTGAAATGGCTGGGAATCAATTCTGACCGGATCACGCGCATGGATCTGATCGAATTCCGGTGTTCATTTCCCCATGTTGAACTTTATCTGTCGCTAGACATGCTCAATCGTCTTGGGCCGGCTTAGGGCTGCAACAGAGCGGCTCGTTTCATCGACGAAACATCGTTGACAACACAGTCTGGATGAACTGGCGTGATTCTCGTGGCTCGGTCAGAGTGCAGCTCCTTGATCCAGCAGCAGTTTTGCGACTTGGCGCCCCAGTTCCACGGCATCCGCCGCTGAGGCTGTCGCTGATGCTGTCCATCTTTGGGCACCATCGGGTGTCAGGATCACGGCCTCTAATGTCAGTGAATCACCCGCAGCCGTGGTGGCGACCCCCAACGGTGCATGACAACCTGCCCGCAGGGTACTCAGCAGACTTCTCTCCGCCGTAGCCGCCGCCATCGTCGCTGGATCGGAAATCAACGACAGAATTTGACGGACCGGATCGTCGCTAATACGACATTCCACTCCAACCGCACCCTGGCTGACAGCAGGGAACATCAGCGGCGGAGCCAGCTCACAGGAGATCCGGTGTCCAAGACCCAGGCGCGACAGTCCCGCCGTTGCCAGAACGAGGGCGTCGTATTCCCCTTCGTCAAGCTTCCGAAGGCGCGTCTCAACATTGCCGCGCACTTCGCTCAAGATCAGGTCGTTTCGCAGGAAACGAAGCTGCGCCTGACGACGCGGACTTCCTGTTCCCACACGTGCTCCCGGCGGAAGCGCCGAGATACTGGCTTCACCCGTAAAACCTTGTGGAAGGACGAGTGCATCCGGAGTCGTGCCACGAGCAGGCGTGGCCCCCAGGAACAGTCCTTCGACCGATTCTGTGGGAAGGTCTTTCAGGCTATGGACTGCCAGATCGGCGCGACCATCCAGGACTGCCGACTGGACTTCACGCGTGAAGACCCCAAGGCTGCCCATGTCGCGCAATCGCTCGGTCTGGATGCGGTCACCTGCGGTCGAAACATGCACCAGTTCCACAGTCACTGTGGGAGCAGCCTGGCGGAGCAGATCGGCGACATGGTTAGCTTGCCACAATGCCAGATTACTGGCTCGGGTGGCGATCCGAATAGTTTGCAACGCTGACACCTGAACAAAATCTCCTGTCATGCAACCGCATTGCGGTGAAGCACGACGTACTGCACTATGGGTCAGGCACGAGGCGGACTGACGGCCACCACGGCCACAACGACGCGACTGGCTCCGGCTCGCTTGAGCACTCGCGCGGCGGCATCCGCCGTCGCACCGGTTGTCAGAATGTCGTCGACAAGCAGGATCGACTGTCCCTGCACTCCAGCACCCACCACGTGGAATGCATCTTTCTGTTGCTGCCGGCGCTGTACCGGCGGGCTTTTCGCCTGCTTCGGAGTCCAGCGGGCTTTGGCGAGGATACCGGTCGCCAGCCTGACCTTCAACCGGGCGGAAATCTGGCGTGCCATCGTCTCGGCGGCATAGTGAGGCCGAATCAGTCGCTTGGCCCAATGTTCAGGAACGGGAACGACCGCATGAAAGGCTCGTTCCGAAAACAAATCATACTGAGAGTCCACGAGTAAGTCGGCCAGAGTTCGGGATATCAGCGACCCGGACGGATTCTTTGCCATCAAGCACGCGACGCGTAAACTGTTCCGGTAAAGCCCCATTCGAATGACGCCATCAAACGCGTAATTCTCGCGATGACACAGGATGCAATGATCGGTGGCAATGGTAAATGGTCCCACAGGAGCACCGCATCGACGACAAGCGTTGCCGTGGCCAGAGTCCAACTTACCCAAACATTCATCACAAAGCGTACTTCCTGCAGTCCTGGCGATTCGGTGTGGCATCTCTGAACGGCACATCATACACGCTGGCGGAAAAACAAATTCCATCGCAGCGCAGCGAACTTCCTGAAAAAGTTCGCTGATCTGTGACGACTCTGGCCGGTGATCTAATGGAAAGATCGACATGCAAACTCCCGCCGACAGGGGCTCTATTCAGCGTAACCGATCACCAGATCCTTTCGCAAATCTTTGCAGCGGTTTGCAACGGCAATCGTGATCCTCAATGCCGACGAAATTCGAAATCCTGCAGAATGGAAACGCAGAGAAGCCAAGGCGCAGAGACGCGAGGGGAACTTCAGTGTCCTCGAAGCCAGACAGGGTTTGAAAGTCGCGTGCCCCGAAGAGATCGCCTGGCGATTGGGATGCATCACAGCCGAATAGCTCCGGAAACTTGCAGAACCGATGCAGAATAACAGCTACGGACAGTATCTGATGGAGTTGGCGCGAAGCGGTGATCAGCTGTCAGCAATTGCGAGTTCTTCTATCGTTCTGCCCGAAAAAACAACAACGCGTGATCGGCGCGGGTCTCCCGACCCCGCCGAAACGGCCGACCGCAGGTCTCCATCGCTTTTCTTCGCATGCTCTCAAGACTCCGGCATGCGTGAACGTGATCGGCGCGGGTCTCCTGACCCCGCCGAAACGGGCGACCGAAGGTCTCCATCATTTTTCCTCACATGCTCCCCGAACGTCGGCATGTCCGAGACTCGTCAAATTCTTGCCGGATTCATGTGAGCTCAGTCAGATCAAATGCCCTTTTGACAAGAACGAAGAGGAGACCTTCGGTCGGCGGTTTCGGCGGGGTCGGGAGACTCGCGCCGAACAAGGTCGGCCGTTTCGGCGGGGTCGGGAGACCCGCGCCGAACAAAGTACCCGCGCCGAACGAACGAGAACCCAAAAAGTAGACCCATACAAACCGAAGAATCCGCGATGCAGTTGCGTTGCGAACCGTGAACCGTTATCTGAAGTGCCGCAGACTGACGAATGATGAGGTAGATTTTCCGGAGATCCGTCGCGTCGGTCGGTCTGGATGTTCGTAACCTCAGGAATCGCTTGTCGTTGTAAGGCTGTTGGCGTTTATGATTGACTGGCTTTCTCGCGTCGTGTTTCGCTACCGCTACGCAGTCTGGATGGTCGTCATCCCGCTGATCGCTCTGTCGTGGTATTTCGTACCGCCCGTCGAATTCGACCAGACGATTGAAGGATTTTTCCCGGGAGATCACCCCGCACTGCTCAGTTACGAAAAGACCAAGCACGCATTCGGGGGGGATCAGATCGTATTTGTCGCCTATGACGACCAACAACTCTGGACCGCTGAAGGGATGGACCGGGTTCGACTTCTGGCGGATCGCCTGGCCGAAGTCCCTGGCGTTGAACGAGCCGATGCCATCGATCAGATGCCGGTTCCCTGGCTGGTCGATGAAGCAGTCACATCGGCAGTCTCAGACTCGTTTTCCATTTTTGGACTGTTCCGGATGGTCGCTGGTCGGGCAACGGTCTCGATGGTTGTCCGATCCGCCGCAGACGATCCTGTGGAACAGGCCGATATCCGCAAACGACTCAGTGCACATCCGTTGTTCAATGGATTGCTGGTTGACCCGACAGGACTGATGACGGCGATCATCGTCCGGTTGAATGCTTCGGCCGAGACAGACCGGCGTGATGCCGTTCTGAAGATCCGGCAGATTTCTGACGAATTTGCCCGCGAGCAAAAGCTGGAGCGAGTCGCGGTTGCGGGGGCTCCCGTGCTGGTCGTCGACGGTTTCGTCAGCCTGGATCGCGATAACCAGACGCTGGGTGTTGTGGCCATGATCCTGATGACGATTACCATGCTGATTGCTGTCCGCAATCCGGCCTGGGCGCTGTTGTCATTGATTGCGGGCTGGGCGACATGGGAAATCACCCGCATCTTTATCACGTTGTTCAATCTGAAACTGACTCTTTCGGCCGGACCGATCATTGCGCAGACCGTCGTGTTGTGTATGCCTGCCGCCAGCCATCTGGCGGTTCGATTCTTTTCTATCCTGCACACAGGACTGAAGCGGCCGGAGACGGCTCACGAAACATTGACCGTGATGTTCACGCCGGTGGCATGGTGCGCGATTGCTTCGGCGTCGGGGTACCTGGCCACCTGGGCCGCAACAACCGTGCAACCGGTGGCTCAGCTGGGAATCACGATGTTTGCCTGCAACCTGGTAGCAGGGGCACTGGTCTGGGCGCTCTCCGCAGGTGCGATGACGATGCGGTTGCGACGTCGGCCTGATGATGCGGCATCTGTCGAACAAGGGACTGCCGCCGTTGCGGAAGGGGTCGGTCGAATGACGGGCTGGGTGCTGACTCACCCCGGACTCACCCTCGTCATGTTTCTGACTCCCGTACTGATTGCGACCGCTGGTTCCGTCTGGATCGAATTCGAATCGAACTACATCAATATCCACAAACCACGTTCGCGGGTGGCGCGTGATTACCGCTTCATCGAAGAACGGATGGGAGGGATCGGGCTGGTGGAATTGATTTCGCCTGCTCCTGAACAGATGACCCCCGCCTGGCTCGCAAAGGTCGCTCACGTTTCGACACTGATGCGCCAGGAAAACCCGGACATGGTGTCGGGAGTTGTTTCACTGGCGGATCTGCTGAATGTTCCGCCGAATGTCAAAGATCCTGAGGCGATCGTCTCCTGGAAAGTCCGGATTCTCAGTCAGCCGAAATACGCTCATTTTCTCGATAACCTCTGGAGCCGGAATCCCGACGACAGCTCGACCGATCAAGTCCGCATCCTGGTTCGGATCCGTGAGAGCGCTCAGCCTGAGTTGAAGGAAGAATGTTTCGCCAAACTGATGGCGATCACTCAGCGTGAATTGTCGGACAAGACATTCATCACGGGACTGTCTCATCTGATGACACAGATCACGCATGCGGTGGTCTCCACATCTTTTCGTGCGACGATCTGGTCGGGTTTAATGAGTCTCGCGATGCTGTGGATGGCGCTGCGCTATCTGCCGCTCGCGATGCTGGCGTTTACCCCGACGCTTCTGGCCGTGGGGCTGGTGCTGGGGATCATGGGGTGGGCCGGAATCAAGGTCGACATGTCGACGGCACTGGTGGCTGGAGTGGCCATCGGGCTGTCGGTGGATGACGCCGTCCATTGTCTCTTGCGCTGGAAGCAGGAATTGCGAGCGGGCCGTTCGTCGGATGACGCGTTGAAAGCCGCCTATGCCGGTAGCGGACCGGGCGTGGTCTTATCAAGCTCTGCTGTGAGCCTCGGGTTCCTCGCCATGCTGTATAGTGAGTTCGTTCCGATGTCGAGTTTTGGATGGCTGGTCGCGGTGGCAACTGCGGGAGGAAGCCTGGGGAATCTGGTCGTCATCCCGGCGATCCTGGCCTTGGTGACTCGCCGTTCCCGCTGACGCATGAGCACCATGAGGTTGCCGATTGAACACGACGAGCGAGCTGCGAAGCGGTCCCGAAACGGCTCGGACAACGAGTCGCTGGTGGATGCTGGGCTCCCTTCTGCTGGCGTTATCACTGCGGGGATTCGTGATTGCGACGCATTCCGATGAACTGACGCGCGATCGTGATGCCTACCTGGGAATGGCTCGCTGCCTGGCCGAGGGACGTGGGCTGGTCGATGCCGAACGGCTGACACCAACCGCTTTCCGGCCGCCGGTCTATCCGATTCAACTTGGCGGACTGATGCTGATTCTTCCCGCCGCTGCGGCTGTCGCTGTGGGCAATCTGATTTGGGGAGGAATCACTGTCTGGGCGACGTGGCGCGCTGGTGGCGCACTCGGCCTGGGGGAACGGCGAAGTCTGCTGGCGGCGCTGCTGGTGGCCGTCGATCCGATGCTCCTTCAGTACTCAGCTCAACCGATGACCGAGGTGACCTGTGCAGGATTGGTTTCGCTGCTGGTCTTCTGGATCGTGAGACGTGATTGTTCTGAGGCGGCTCGTCAACTCGGAATCGGCCTGTTGTTCGGTTTGCTGGTTTTGTGTCGTCCGACGTTCTGGCCGTTTGCCGGGCTGATCCTTGGAGCATGGGTTCTGCAAAAACTTCTCGTGAAGGAATTGACGGCCCTCGCTGCTGCAGTTCCCTGGCGAGTCATCGTATCGGCGCTGCTGGTGCTCGCTCCGTGGGTCGTAAGAAACCAGATGGTGATGGGTTCGCCAATCCTGATGACGACTCATGGAGGCTATACGCTGCTGTTGGCGAACAACCCCGAGTTCTATTCCGAAGTTGTTGATCGAGGATGGGGAAGCGAATGGAGCAAGCCGAGCTTCGATCGCTGGACGAAAGAGTTACTCGCGTCACTGCGCGATGAGTTGGGACCAGACTCCACCGAAATGGATCGCGACCGCTGGCAAGGTCTGCAGGCACGGAACTTCATCCGGAGTGAACCTGAGCGATTTGCGAATGCGGTCTGGTACCGTATCCGCAGCCTGTGGAGCCCCATGCCTCAAGGAGAGGCGTCAGGAAGTAATCCGTCGCGACTGGTCCGAATGGTTGGGTATTACTACACGGCAATCCTGGGAGTTTTCGCCATCAGCGTCGTGCTGAATATGTATCAGATGTGCCTGGGCAAGGGCTTCCCGTGGTGGCCACTGCTGGCACTGGTGCTGACTGTTCAAGGTGTCCATCTCGTCTACTGGACGAACGCGCGCATGCGGGCTCCGATAGTCCCAGTGATCAGCCTGTTCGTTTTCCGGCGGAGTCAAACGTCCCCGACGCCAAGCAAGTAGCGACCGGATTCCGGCCCACGCACCACCGTCCTTCATGTGCCGCAGTAATGCGGCACTGTGTCATGTGCCACTCTTATCATGTGCCACTGTACGGCGGCTTTGAGCCGTGCAGTGCTCGGTGTCTTCTGGCGCGGTTTGCACTGCACGACCGAAGACGGTCGTGCAGTGGCACAACAGCCATCAGGAATGACGTCTGACGATCGGGTGGCCTAGCTTGCTTCAAGCTGGGTGCGCAGCCCAAGAAACTTCGTTACCCGCGTATGCGGTGCGGTCCACACGACGCCTTCCGTGGCACGGGCTTCCAGCCCGTGTCGTCAGCATCCTTTTCATTTGATGCTTCACGACAGCGTTTTCCCGTTCCTGATCCAGGATCGTGTCGCATGGCTTTGGGGACCTGGGCTGGAAGCCCATGCCACGGAACCGTCAGGCAGCCTTCTGACCCTTGACACTCGACCGTCAGCGTCATGCAATCGAGTCTCTGACCGTCGCATGGACCTGACAACGAGACAATTCCTTGAAGCAGACTTCTGAAATCTCCGCAGCTCCGTTTACGGATGTGTGGGCAATTCGTGGTTACAACGTACAGGTGTTTTTCACCAGTACGTGTGTGATGGCAATGGAACTTGTTGCGTCACGATTGATCGCAATGACGGTTGGCTCGTCTCTTTATGCGTGGACATCCGTGATCGGGGTTGTTCTGGCGGGTGTGACTCTTGGTAATTTCCTGGGAGGGTGGCTCGCTGATCGAAATCAGCGTGAACGCAGTCTGGCATGGTTGTATCTGTTTGCGAGTGTTTCGTGTGCCAGCGTGATCTGGCTCGACCAAGTGATGAAATCCCTGTCGCGGCCATCGTTTCTCGATTGGCCGCTGTGGATAGTGACGCTGGTGGCGTGCGTGTTTCTCATTCCGTCGCTGGCCTTGGGAAGTATCTCTCCGGTCATCGCGAGTATGGCTGTCGCCCGCTGCCGTCGCGTCGGAGCAACGGTCGGTAACGTCTACGCGTGGGGAACACTTGGTTCTATCCTTGGGACATTCTTGACCGGTTTTTACCTGATCGATCTGTGGGGTACTGCCATGATCATAGGTGTGACCGCGGGTACGCTGGGAACTATGG